>NZ_LGZA01000039.1:0-20859 GCF_001308005.1 Neisseria sp. 74A18 | reverse complement strand
AACAAACGGATTTCCGCAACATTAGTGAGCGGGAAATACGCAGGGTTCAGGATGAGCCGAACCACCGGCCAAGAAAAACACTTGGCTATGAAACGCCAAGTGTTTTATTCTTGAATCTCTTCCAACCTCTACTGCCTGAGTGTTGCACTTGAAATTCGAATCTAAGGGCCTCTTCTTTAATATAAAGAAAAAGTCTAACTTGAGAATATTGCAAGTTTACTTCACTTCGCTGGCTGTATGCTCCTGTTGGATTTTTTCTACTCTTACCGCCTTACTTTCAACGGCTTCAGTTTGGTTAGAGCGGGCTGCATTCGGAACCACGGCACCCTGCGCTTCTGCATTGGCAACCGCATCGGTGTTGGATTGTTTCACATTCCCGCCAACCGAAACGATATCCGCCTGCTCCGGCTTGGGAGCCACTTGCTCGGTAACCATACCTGAGCCTTCTTCATTTACCGAAGGAAAGAACTGCCATACTCCCACGGCTACGGCCAGCACACTCGCCGCTACTGCAAAGCCACCAAACATACAGTTTGCCGCTCTGCGGCGTTCCTGACTGCCTGTAATCTGTACGGTAGTTTGAGCTTGTGTTTGTTGTTTTGCAGCAGCCAATTGTTTGATTGCCGCAGAACATTCCTCTTTAATGAATTGTGCATCTGTCTCCAAGCTTGGCTGGGCACGTTGCATGCAGTCGCGAATGATGTGAAATTCACGCCACTTTTGCCGTGCTTCGTCATCTGACAACAGTTTGTCAAGCATTTCATCTGACAAACTGTCATCATCCATGGCGGCAGAGACAAATTCATAGTCTTTGTTTTGGTTCATTTTATTACCACCTTTGGTCCTCAGACGTATCCAACAACGGCCTTAAATCTTTAGCGATTACCTCGCGTGCTCTGAATATCCGCGAGCGAACGGTACCGATGGGACAGTCCATAATCTGAGCAATTTCCTCGTAAGACAAGCCGTCCATTTCCCTGAGAGAAATGGCTCTCCGTAAATCGTCCGGCAACTTGGTAATTGCTGCTTCTACAGTTTCTAATATTTCCCTATTCATCATCTCGGCTTCAGGTGTGTGATCATCAGCGAGCTGATTGGCTAAATCGAGAACATCCCCTTCATCATTGGCAACATCCGTGCTGACGAAAGGCCGCTTTCCGGAAGTTGCCAAAAAGTTTTTGGCTGTATTGATGCCGATGCGGTAAAGCCATGTATAAAATGCACTTTCTCCGCGAAAGTTTGGCAATGCCCTGTAGGCTTTTATGAGGGCTTCTTGTGCAACGTCGTTGACTTCGTGCTCGTCTTTGATGAAACGTGAGAGCAGTCTGTTCAAACGGCGTTGGTATTTAGACACCAGCAGCTCAAACGCCCGGTGTTCGCCTTTTTGCGCCCGCTCTACCAGTGCCTGATCGATTTTCCGATCATTCATACTTAAACCCTTATAATCAAATAACCAACACAGAAAAGGCAAAGCGTGCATTGCAATACTGTGACACTTTACCTTTGCTTTGGTTCCAAAACGAACTGATTAAATTTGCTAAAGACGACCATAGAGCCGTTTCGGCAGCCATAATGAACGCTTACCAGAATATTGGCAATAGCTATGCAACGGTTTTGACTGTCGGTAACAATCGGCCAATACCTTCTTACAAATGGCGGCACTTTGTATTCTTGTAAAATTTTCCAAACATTTTTACGACCAACGGCAAGCTCGATAACATCATCGGTATTTGCAGCACGAATCACACAACTCTCTTCCAACATTTCTTCACATATTCCAAACAAACGGCTATCAAGAGTAAAACCGTTTTTTAAGAGAATATCTTTCAGACGGCCTTTATCGGATTCTTCGTTTCTCAGCCAAGGAAACGCTTGCTCCCACCCGTTTGGGCAGGCAAACAAGCGTTGCCGGTAGGCATACATTTTTCCTTTAGGTAACGACCACTCTCCTACGGGATTTTCCGCGGCTTCCAATATACGGGAGAAGTTTTCTACACTTTCCGAACGCGGAATACCCAAATCATTGAGCTTTGCATGGTGAAGCAGTTGCTGGAAACGCCGCGGCTTGCTCAACAGTTTCCAGCGTTCGATATCAAACAAGCCGTTCTCGCAAACAGCGGCATAATCTTGTTCTACAATTTCGTTTAATACTGCCAATTCGTTCTGCAAAGATTGAATGCTGCCGATGATATGCCTGTCGATATTCGGTATTCTCTGCCGCCACACAGGTAAAGCTTCATTCCGCAGCCAGTTTCTCAAAAACGCAGAATCTTCATTGCTGCCGTCTTCTATATGGTTCAAGCCGTTTTCTAAAGCATATTGTTCTAATGCGGCACGCGGGATATCCAACAAAGGCCGCCAGATGTGCACATCGGCACTTAACGCCCGCAAAGCAGGCATTGCCGATAACGCCCGCAAACCGCCCCCGCGCAAGGCCGCCAGCATGAAGGTTTCCACTTGGTCGTTTTGATGATGAGCCAATGCCACCACTTTATTGAGGCCGTCTGAAAACACGCGGTAACGCTGTTTACGCGCTTCACCTTCAATCCCTAAACGGCTGTTGGGTTTGACTGTTACATGCTCCACTCGAAGCGGCACGCCTAAAGAGATGCAGTATGTGCGGCAGAAATCTGCCCACTCGTCGGCTTGTTCGTTTAAGCCGTGGTGAACATGAACGGCTTTCAAAACAATGCCCCGTTGTTCGCGCAAGGCATTCAAAACATGCAGCAGCACTACGGAATCTACGCCGCCGCTCAAAGCCACTTCGATAATTGTTCCTGCTTTGAAAGATTCGGGCCAAGCCGTATTGACATGCTGCACCAGCTTATTTGACGGTGCAGCCGCTTGCGAGGAAAAAGCAAAATCAGAAAAATCCATAGAAATCTATATTTTCAGACGGCCTTTATGCTAAGCCGTATTGTCGGCTAGCCCGCAAACGGATTATTTGCAAGCTATAAAGCCAAACCACTTATTTCGATAACGGTTTCGTCATACTCAGGTCAAGCCCGAGTATGACAAGCGTACTATTTTTAAGTTGACGGCTATACATGAAAACGCGCGGCTCGTCCTACCCATCGGCAACGGCGTTAAGCCGTCGCTCGTGCGGTTGCTTTATGAGAGAAGTCCAAGTCTGCGGTATTGATGATTTCCTGAACGCCCCAACCGATGCGCCGTGCATAATTGATATCGTTCATGAGGGAAGAGGCTTCCCAACCGCTGATCTGTTTGTTGCGCAGTTTAACCAATGTTCTTCCCCTGAATGTTTCGAGCGAATCGATATGTTTGGCCAACGACGCCACTTGTTCGAACCATTTTTCACTCTGCACGGGTAAGGCGGTAATTTGGCGGAACAGAACCAAAGTTTTGAACACATGTTTTCGCAAGCGCACATAGTCTCGGGCTGCGGCAGAATCCGGCTCTTGCAGATAACGCTGCATATTTTTTTGCAGGTGCTTGCTTTCTTTAACGATTTCTACCATTTGAAACGCTGCCATATGCGCGGTAGCCAACTCTTGGTTTTGCTCTTCGCCCTCGATGTCGATTTTACTGGTGAAATCCAGCAATTCGCTGTAAAGCGGTTTGATTTGGGATTCGTAATAAGCTTGAGCATCCAAATGAAGGGAGCCGCGGGGAATGGCAAGGTCTTGCTCGGCATCCCAATCTTCTTCATACAATTTGCTTACCGGCACAAATAAAGCATGGCAAATAACCTCCAAGCTCACCGCATTCAGATGGCCTATTTCTTTAAATACCGCACGCAATGCCGTATCGCCCGAGCGCAGCATGTTGTGGCTCAAATAAAGCGCACGCACCGGCGTACGGTTGTCTTCCGGTAAGAAATAAGACGAAGTTTCGGCTTTTTCCGGCAGCCATTTCATCAATTGGTCTGCCAAACGGTTTTGTACCTTCCAAAATACCGCCAAGCCTAAGCCGTTAAACAATGTATGAAACAAAGCCAATTGAAGCAGGCTGCCCATGCCGGTCCATTCTGCCAGCAAGGTAACGAATTTGGTTAGCGGCAGCCACAGCAACAACGACAACACCGCCGTTACCACGTTAAACAACAAATGCGCCAATGCCAGCCGCTGACCGCTGCGGTCGCTGCCGAGCATACCCACAAAAGCGGTAGAAACGCTGCTGCCCACATTAGAACCGATGGCAATGGCGAAACCTTGTGCCACTGTGATTTGGCCTGCCGACAATGCCGCTAAAGTAAGAATCAGCGTTGCATGGGAAGACTGCAACACAATGGTCAACAACAAACCGATGGCACTGAATACCGCGATTTCCATCACTCCGCCGGCTTTGATGGCCGACAAATCAACTTGCCCCCCCAAAGCGTTAAAGCCGTCTTTAATGGCATCGATACCCAAAAATATCAACGCAATGCCCACCAAAACCCGACCGATGGTTTTGGTTTTTGCATTTAAAAACCCTGCGAGAATACCGAATACCAGCATAGGCACCGCAACCGGGCTCAAACTGATACTCTGCCCTGCCAAAGCCAACAGCCAGATACCGCTCGTTGCCCCCAAGTTGGTACCCAAAATAACGGCTATACCGCCCGCCAAGGTAATCAAACCCGTGCTTAAAAACGCAATCGTCAGCAATGAAACCAGCGTGCTCGATTGAAGAATAAAGGTGGCACCGATACCGAAAAACAAACCCTTAGCCGGAGTGGAAGTGCTTTTAGCCATCAGCTTTTCCAACGTTCCTCCTGCCGCATTGCGCAAGCCTTCTTCAATACACTGCATACCGAAAAGAAAGAGAGCCAACCCGTAACACAATTTCAGCCACGGCCCGCTATACCAAAAACTGTATGCCAAAACCAAAACCACTAAAACGGCCAGCACCGGCTTCCACAGGCTGCGGATATTGTGAGGCATCTTTAGATGTTTGTTGATATTTTTGATATTTGCTATATCCATGTTGCTTCTCTGCTCTCTTTTATGTTTTTCTGTTTTTTGCGTTTTTTCCCCACGGATACGGTTGGGGTTGGTTCAGTATTATAGTGATTATTTTAAAAATACCGGAAAAATATAGCGGCACAGACAATATAGGCAAAGGCCGTCTGAAAATGTTCAGACGGCCTTGAATGTCAAATCTGACTCAGCTCAACCTTAAAACGCCACAAACTGAGTAGGATTCACAGGCTTGCCGTTTTGACGGACTTCAAAATGCAGTTTGGTGCGGTCTGCATCGCTGCTACCCATACGGGCAATGGTTTGACCGCGTTTGACGGTTTGTCCTTCTTTAACCAGCAGGTTTTGGTTGTGGCCGTAAGCCGTTAAGAAAGTCTGATTGTGCTGAACGATAACCAAGTTACCGTAACCGCGCAAACCCGAACCGGCATAAACCACTTTACCGTCGGCCGCAGATACCACCGCCTGCCCCGCAGAGCCTGCGATGTCCACACCTTTGCTGCTGCCGCCGAACTGGGTGATGATGTTTCCGGCGGTCGGACGCTGCCATGTAACGCCTGATACAGTGCGGATGCTGCCGGTGGAAACGGTGGGCGTTCTGGCCGCCTCTGAAATTTGCGGGCGCGGAGAAGAAGTGCTGGATACAACGGGAGCGGGTATTTGAGGTTTGGCCGATGCCGTTACCGCCGGAGCCGTGTAGCCTGCCGGTTTAACACGCAAAACTTGGCCTACACTGATGGTGTTGTCGGCCAAATTGTTCCATGCACGCAGATTGTCTTGGGTGATTTGGTAACGCTTTGAGATATTGTAAACCGTATCCCCGCGCACAACCGTGTGGGTGGCGGCGTTAATATCAACAGGCGCATTGGAAGGTATGTATGCACCGCCGCCCGCAGCTTGGGTTTGTACTGCTGCGGGCGGTGTGTAAGGAGCGGGAGCTGCGCCCGTTCCTGCCGCATTCGGGTCGTAAGGTGTTGCACCGTATGGATTGGTCTGCCCTGCTCCGGCGGAAGCGGAACCCGCCGTGCCCGATACTACGGGTGCTGCGGGCTGTTGGAGCCATGAACAGGCGCCCAACATTAAAATTAAAGCTGCCGAACCGGTGCGGAATGCGGTTTTTTTCAACATATCTTCTACCTTCTGTCTGTATTTTGAATCGCGGCATATCATAAAACAAATTATGCCCGGCTCTCAAGTCTTTACGATTTAAGTATCCATACCGCTGACCAGCGGTACAAAGTTGGCTTCCTGTACGCAGGTTTCACGGTATCCCTGCGGTGTTTTTTCAATCAGCCACAAATACTGCACGCCGCCCTCGTCAAGCGGTAATACCATACGCCCGCCGACGGCAAGCTGCTGCAAAAGCGCCAGCGGGATTTCTGCGGGCGCGGCCGTAACCAATATGCCGTCGAACGGGGCGACTTCGGGCAAACCCAAGTAACCGTCGCCGCACACCGTACGGGCTTTGGCCAACAATCCGGCCGCGCGCAAATGCTGCTTGGCACGTTCGTGCAAGGGGCGGAGACGCTCCACCGAATAGATTTCCGGCAGGTCTAACGCCAGCAAAACAGCCGTCTGATAGCCGCACCCCGTGCCGATTTCGAGTACGCGCCGCATATTTTGCGATGAACCGCCCAACAGCAGCTCCGTCATCTTGGCCACGGTATAAGGCTGGGAAATGGTCTGCCCCAAGCCTAAGGGCAGCGACATTTCATCGTAAGCGCGGGTTTGCAGGGCTTCTTCAACAAAAAGATGGCGCGGCACACGATCCATGGCCTGTAAAACCCGCGTGCCTATGCCCATTCTCGCCAAACGCTCTATCATACGGCGGCGGCGGTTTTCAAAGCCTGTCCAGTTTCCCTGCATTACGGCATCACTCCCTGCCAGAAATCTGCCACTTGGTCCATTTTTTCGTAATCGGTCAAATCAATCTGCAACGGCGTAACGGTGATGTAGCCGGCTTCGCTTTCGGCAAAATCGGTGCCGCCGTTGCGGTCGGAAATATCGCCTATCGGGCCGATCCAATAAACCGATTCTCCGCGCGGGTTGCGTGCCGGCACGATGCTTTGCACATGATGCCGCTTGCCCAAACGGGTGATTTTGCAGCCTTGGATATCTTCGGGTGCCACGGCGGGAATGTTCACATTCCATAAAATCGGCTGTTTGGGCGGATTTTTCAGCAAGTGTTCCAACATAATCCAAGCGGCTCTTTCGGCGGTTTCCCAATAGCGTCCGCTGAAATCGTTTAATGAAAATGCAACCGCAGGAATACCCAACAAATAAGCCTCGGTTGCTGCGGCTACCGTGCCGGAATATAACGTGTCGTCGCCCATATTGGCACCGTTGTTGATGCCGGAAAGCACCAAATCGGGCTGAAACTCAGGCAAAGCATGCAAAGCCAGATGAATGCAGTCGGTCGGCGTGCCGCTCACATAATAAAAGCCGTTGTCGGCCTCTCGGATGCGCAAGGGGCGGTCGAGCGTAAGCGAATTGCTGACCCCGCTGCGGTCGCGCTCGGGCGCAACCACGCGCACGTTGGCAAATTCTGCGGCCACCCGCGCAAGTATGGCAATGCCCGGGGAAAGATAGCCGTCGTCATTACAAATCAGAATATTCATGGTTTCCCTTATTTTCAGACGGCATCAATTCTACCGACTGCGGTTATCGGTGTCTATTTTGCCAATAGTCGGTTTTGCAGGCATAATTTTTCAGCTGATAAATTTATCAGGCAACCGTTAGTAAAAAAATGATAGATTATGATTTGATTTGAAAGTTGCAAGTGAAAACATGAAAGTAGAAAACTATACTCCTGATACATTATTCACCCCTATTGGCCCATATAGCCACTTCAGCCGTTCAAACGGATTCATTCACATTTCAGGCACGCCTGGAGTCAATCCTGCAACAGGGCAATTGGCGGGAAATGATGCCTACAGCCAAGCTAAACAAATTATTTTGAATTTCAACATCATGTTGCAATCTATAAACCTTGACTTAAGTCATGTTACCCATGTGCATGTTTTTTTGAAAGATGTAAATGATTTTGCAGAAATGAATCGCGCTTATAGTGAAGTTTTCAAAAACCATTTGCCTGCTCGCACCGTTATATGTGTAGCAGATTTACCGAAAAAAGACGCCTTGATGACAATGAATGCCATTGCCGCAGAATAAATAAATTATTCAGAGAAGCTAACATTCATTGTAATTGTTCACAATCTAAATAAGCCGTCTGAAACAGGTATAATCCCGCCAAACCCTAACGGAACTGCTTTAAAGATGAACCACGAAATCCTGATTATCGGCGGCGGGTTGGTCGGGGCCGCCGCCGCAGTCGCCCTCAAACAGCAAGGGCGGGATGTTGCCCTGCTGGAAATCCGCCCTCCCGAAACCGATTTCGCCAAGCTCGAAACCGGTTGGGACGCACGGATTTACGCCATCAGCCCAACCAATCAAAGCCTGCTCCAATCCTTAGGCGCGTGGCCGTCTGAAAGACGTATCCAGCCCGTTTCACGCATGGACGTTCGCGGCGACAAAGGCGGACGCATCGAGTTCACAGCCGCCGACATCGACGCACCCCGCCTCACCTGCATCGCCGAAAACCGCTGGCTGCTCGCCGGCCTGTGGCAGCAGATCCGTGCTTTAGCAATACCCGTGATTACCGAAGCCGCTGAAAAACTCGAAACCAACGTTCAGACGGCCTCGCTAACCCTTAAAAACGGTGAAACGCTGCAAACCAAACTGATTATCGGCGCAGACGGTGCCAACTCATGGGTGCGCAGCCAAGCAGGCATCGCCGTTAAAGAAGACCCCTACCGCCAGCACGGCGTAGTCGCCAACTTCCGCACCGAGCAAGACCACCACGGCACCGCCTTCCAATGGTTCAAAAACGGCGACGTGCTTGCCTACCTTCCGCTGCCCGACAAAAAAATTTCCATCGTTTGGAGCACCCGTGAGCCTGAAAAACTCACCGGCCTCAGCCCCGAAGACCTGGCCGCCGCCGTTACCGCGCAAGGCGAAAACGTACTCGGCCAACTCTCACCGCTCTCCCCCGCCTTCGCCTTCGATTTAATCCTGCGCCGCCCCCAATCCACCGTAGCCCAACGCATTTTACTGATGGGCGATGCCGCGCACACCATCCACCCGCTCGCCGGACAAGGCGTGAACCTCGGCTTCGGCGACGTAATCGAATTTGCCCGCCTCAGCCGCAACGCACCCGATGTCGGCGCACACCAGCTTTTGAAACAATACGCCCGCAACCGTTTGGAACCCGTCCGCACCATGCAGCTCGGCTGCGACGGCCTGTTTCATCTGTTCAACGAACAACACCTCCCCGCCCTGCCCTGGCTGCGCAACAACGGCCTGAATCTGGTCAACGCCGTGCCTGCCGTTAAAAACCGCTTGATCAAGCATGCGATGGGGTTGTGAATTAAAAGCCGTCAACTTTTATTAAGGCCGTAATGAATAAGGCCGTTTGAAAATGATTTTTCAGACGGCCTTATTCAACATCATCTATTTAAACGGATGATTCGATATATAAACCTTAGGTTTATCTTCTAACTTGAAATTATCTTGAATCACTTTTTCAATATACACTTTGCTATCAGCCGCTTTGATGCCTAAATAAATTTCCTGCAATTCATCTATGATGTTTTCCATTTCAACAAACACATGTTCTTTATCTTTTTCCGTTTGTACAACCTCTGCGTTCAACGGCGAAACATAAAAACAGCGACACTCCTGCTCTTCTTTAAAAGCGTAATGCTTGATTAAAAATGATAAAGGCAAAATAATATCGTCAACTACTTTCAGTATTTTTATTTTTTCTTCACTGTTTGCGCCCACAGATTTTAATGACTTCATCAATTTACCATAACAAGTAAACAGTTTTTCAAAATGTTGAGTAATATTTGCTGTGATTGCATTAATCACATTCAAATAACTTTGGTATTCCACTGAGGTTTTTCCAGTTCCCAACATAAAACTGGATTGGTCTGTGTGGGAAACGCCGATAATCCATTTTTCAGTACTTGTTTCACATAAAGATTCTGGTTCTAAATAGATACAACGGTAAAGTGGTAGCTTTCCAAGCTTTGGTTTCAGTATTTTATTTCCATCACTTTCAGAATGTTTAGACTCAGGCAGTTCACTTTTTTCTTGTTTCTCTCCCATACTTTTAGCATCAACATCTTTAGATTCAGGCTGGCTTATCAATACTTCAGAGAATCTGTAATTTTTGACCTGTTTAAGGAAATAATCTTGCTTAAAAACCAAACTTAAACCGCTGGCTTCAATATTGTCACTTTTTCCATAAAGACGAAATTGATTCAGTGAATTGAAGTTAAAGGAAAAGCTTTTGATAAAACAAAAATCCTCTTGTTCCCTGTGCGTTACATTAGCAGCAATCCGATTATTCAAAATATCAGTCAACAGTTTGCCTTCTGTAGGGTCGTTCATAAACTGCAAAGGAATCAAACGCAAAGCTTGTTTACCTTCCAATAAGCTGAATGCCCAATTTTTATTAATATAATGAGCAACTTTTTGTTCATTATTATCTAAGAATTTAATATGTAAAGTATCAATAATTTGATATATAAGACCCCATAAAGCAATTATATTGGCCTTAACCTTAGTTTGTTTTTTATCTTTAATAACTGCAATAACTGCATATATATCTAAAATCTGCTTCAATATAAACTTTGAAGTTACATTAAGTTTATCAAAAATATTCTGATATTTTTCTGCGATATTTATGAATCTATTCAATTGCTTATCTTCTTCATACTGAAGAAGCATAAATATATCTTTATGTATCATTGATTCAAAAGCATTATTTACTGAAGTATTATTTTGTTCTGCTGCTTTTCCATACCACTCCGCTGCCTTGCTGTCACTCTGCTCTACACCTAAACCTTGGTCGTAGCACACGCCTAAATTGAATTGGGCTTTTACATGACCTTGTTCCGCCGCTTTTTCGTACCACTCCGCGGCCTTGCTGTCGCTCTGCTCTACACCTAAACCTTGGTGATAGCGCACGCCTAAATTGAATTGGGCGTCTACATCACCTTGTTCCGCCGCCTTTCCATACCACTCCGCGGCCTTGCTGTCACTCTGCTCTACACCTAAACCTTGGCCGTAGCACACGCCTAAATTGAATTGGGCGTCTACATCACCTTGTTCCGCCGCCTTTCCATACCACTCCGCGGCCTTGCTGTCACTCTGCTCTACACCTAAACCTTGGTCGTAGCACAGGCCTAAATTGAATTGGGCTTTTACATGACCTTGTTCCGCCGCTTTTTCGTACCACTCCGCGGCCTTGCTGTCACTCTGCTCTACACCTAAACCTTGGTCGTAGCACACGCCTAAATTGAATTGGGCTTTTACATGACCTTGTTCCGCCGCCTTTCCATACCACTCCGCGGCCTTGCTGTCACTCTGCTCTACACCTAAACCTTGGTGATAGAGCCCACCTAAATTGAATTGGGCTTCTACATCACCTTGCTCTGCAAGTTGTTTTAATTGATTGATTTCATTTTCAGTCATTATTAGTTTTCCGCTTAGTAGAAAATGTTTAAAGGTAAAACTATAACATTATATTTGGAAAAATCATGGTTAGGATTTCTCGATGAATATGTAATAAAAGCCCTGAACACTCAGGGCTTTTTGTTTTGTGAAACGGTTTAAACCGTTATTCCCACTCAATCGTGGCAGGCGGTTTGCCGCTTACGTCGTACACCACGCGGTTGATGCCGCGTACTTCGTTGATGATGCGGTTGGACACTTTGCCGAGCAGCGAATAAGGCAGTTCGGCCCAATGTGCGGTCATGAAGTCGCTGGTAACGACGGCACGCAGCGCCACCACATATTCGTAAGTGCGGCCGTCGCCCATCACGCCGACGGATTTTACCGGCAGGAACACGGCAAAGGCTTGGCTGGTGAGGTCGTACCATGAAGTGCCGTTTTCATCGAAGGTATTGCGCAGCTCTTGGATGAAAATATCGTCGGCACGGCGCAGGAGATCGGCGTATTCTTTTTTCACTTCGCCGAGAATGCGTACGCCCAAGCCGGGGCCGGGGAAGGGGTGGCGGTAAACCATTTCGCGCGGCAGGCCGAGTGCTACACCGAGTTCGCGCACTTCGTCTTTAAATAAGTCGCGCAGCGGTTCGAGCAGCTTGAGGTTGAGGGTTTCGGGCAGGCCGCCGACGTTGTGGTGGCTCTTGATGGCGTGGGCTTTTTTGGTTTTGGCACCGGCGCTTTCGATCACGTCGGGGTAAATCGTGCCTTGTGCCAGCCATTTGGCGTTTTGGCGTTTGCCGGCTTCGGTTTGGAACACTTCTACGAATTCGGCGCCGATGATTTTGCGCTTTTGTTCAGGGTCGGTAACACCGGCGAGTTTGCCCATAAAATCGTCGGTGGCATCAACGTGAATCACGTTCACGCCTAAGTTGCGGGCGAACATGTCCATCACCATTTGGCCTTCGTTCAGGCGCAGCAGGCCGTGATCGACGAATACGCAGGTGAGTTGGTCGCCGATGGCGCGGTGGATCAACGCGGCGGCTACGGAAGAATCCACGCCGCCGGACAAGCCGAGAATCACTTCGTCGCTGCCGACTTGCTCGCGGATTTTGGCCACGGCTTCGTCGATGTAGTTGGGCATCGTCCAGCTGGGTTGTGCGCGGCAGATGTCGAGCACGAAGCGGTTGAGCAAGGCACGGCCTTGTTTGGTGTGGGTTACTTCGGGATGGAATTGGATGCCGTAGAATTGTTTTTCGGCGTGCTCCATCATGGCAACGGGGCAGCTCGGTGTATCGCCGATGATGCAGAAGCCTTCGGGCAGCTTGGATACTTTGTCGCCGTGGCTCATCCATACGTCGAGTGTGTTGGGCTGGCCGTCTGAAAGGCCGCGGGTCAGTTCGCTGTCGATGGTTTTCACTTGGGCGTAACCGAATTCACGTTGGTCGCCGGGCGACACTTCTCCGCCGAGATGGTGCGCCATAAACTGCATGCCGTAGCAGATGCCGAGCACGGGAATGCCTAAATCGAACAAACCGGTATCGGCCTGATAATCGGAGTTGTAAACGGAATTGGGGCCGCCTGAAAGAATAATGCCTTTGGGATTGAAGGCTTTAATGTCTTCCAAAGGCATATCGTAAGAGTGCAGTTCGCAATAAACATGGGCTTCGCGCACGCGGCGGGCGATGAGCTGGGTAACTTGGGAGCCGAAATCGAGTATGAGGATTTTGTCTTGGTTCATGGCAATTTCTTCGGATAGGGTTTTGCGGTGCAAACTATAAAAAAGCAGGCCGTCTGAAAAAGGCGTTATTGTATCATTTTTTCAGACGGCCTGACGGGTGTTTTGCAGTAAGCGGGCAGGTTTAACGCTCGGGCAATTTGGGGTGCTTGTAAGGTACGATACTGCTGCGGGAAAGCAGAAGCAGGCAGCCGAGAACCATCATGCCCAGAGCAATCAGCGGCGAGTAGCCGAGCAGGTATTGGCTTTTCAGATACACTGCGGCACCGATATAGACCAACAGCGGCCCGGATACGACGGATTGTTTGTTTATGCCGTCTATCAGCAAAACGGCAATACCGCCTATGCACAAACCGGCGGCAATCAAGGTGGCGGTCGGCGGCAGGATGCCGGTGGTTTTGAGAAACCAAACCGCGCCCGCAATAATTAGAAACAAAGGCAAAGCAAGTGACGAATGGCGCATGTTTACGCTCCGAATGTGTTCAGACGGCCTGCATTATTGTTCCGTGCAGGCCGTCTGAAAAGGGGCAGGCGGAAATTATTGCGCTTTTTTACCCAGCAAGCGCGCAACAATCCCATCGGTCTGTTTTTGCAAATCGGGCGAACGCAGGTATGCCTGTTCGCTGTTGACGTTGTAGCCGAGCGAAGCAACGCTGTAATCGGGCGTGCGCAGAATCATGGTAATTTTCTTAATGGTTTGCGGGCTGCCGGCAGAAATATAGCGCAGGTTGTAACGGCATTCCGGCTGGTAAAGACGCTGGCGGTTATTGGCCATATCCACAATTTCCGATGCAATGCCCTGTTTTTGCAACGAACGGGCAATCACTTTTTCCAAACCGTAAGGCGTGCGTTTGGCATTCGGAATAATACAGATGCGTTTGATGTTCTTCAATTCGTCCGCCCGATTTTCGGCAACGCTGACTTTGGTCGTACCGCACGCGCTCAACGCCAAAGCCACCAGAGTGAAAGATAAAGTTTTGTGTTTCATCGTATTTCCTTTGCAATGTAAATCAAGTGTTCAAAAATTCTCGGCTCAGGTTTGAAACCTGAGCATGTGTAAACGACCCTTAGCCTGCGTGTTTCATCAAGCGTTGTTTCTCGCGTTTCCAATCGGCTTCTTTCATGCTTTGGCGTTTGTCATGCTGTTTTTTACCTTTCGCCAAGCCGATGTCCATTTTGATTTTACCGCGGTGGTAATGCATGTTTAACGGCACAATGGTATAACCGGCGCGCTCGGTTTTGCCGATTAATTTGTTGATTTCGGATTGTTTCAGCAACAGTTTGCGCTGGCGCACGGGATCGGGTTTAACATGGGTAGAAGCCGTGGGCAGCGCGGTGATATGGCAGCCCACCAGATAGAAAGCATCTTTTTTCCAATGGATATAGCTTTCTTTCAACTGCACACGGCCGGCGCGGATGGCTTTGACTTCCCAGCCTTCCAACACCAAACCGGCTTGGATTTGGTCTTCGATGAAATAGTCGTGAAACGCTTTTTTATTGTTGGCAATACTCATAATGATGTTTCAATTGAATGATTTTCAGACGGCCTATTCTAGCAGAAGGCCGTCTGAAAAAAGAAATGGTTATGTATTTGGCGCAAATTCAGGGTAGCTCAAAAAACCCGAACACACGAAAACCGCTCTACGGTTCGGCCTTCATGCACCACCGTTTGGGCAAACATTTCGGCAGGACGCACCCATAAGCCGTAATCACCGTAGAGCGCGCGGTACACCACCAACTCTTCTTCCGTTTCGGAATGCCGCGCCAAACCGACCACTTCATAAAGATTGCCTTTATAGTGGCGGTAAATGCCCGGCCGGATACGCATACTCATGATTGCCCGCCCGATTCGATATACTGTTGGTAATAACGCCCTATTTCGAGCATAGCCGCCCGATGTTGCGGCCTGAGATCGGTTTTCCAATCGGCAAGACGTATCAGAACCGCATCTTCCTCTTCCGCCAACGCACATGCCGGCGATTGATGGCTGCCCAGATAAGCAATTAACTCATCGATTTGCCGCAAAGCAGTTTGATATTCTTCGTAGGCGTTCGGCATAACAGGGGCCCGTGTTGCAAAGATAAAATTAAAATAAAAAAAGAAATGGCAGGTTTTGCAACCCGCCATTAAGATAGTGATCAGTTACCGGGTTTTCCGGCAATATCTGAATTAAGCAGCCTGAATATTAGCAGCTTGTTTGCCTTTAGGGCCGGTGGTAACGTCGAAAGAAACGCGTTGGCCTTCTTTCAAGGTTTTGAAACCTTCCATGTTGATCGCAGAGAAATGAGCGAACAGATCTTCGCCGCCTTCATCCGGAGTGATGAAACCAAAACCTTTAGCGTCGTTAAACCATTTAACAATACCGGTTGCCATTGAACTTCCTATACTAAAAAAATTAACAAAAAACAGCAAATTCAGGCAACGCTGAAAACCTAAAAGTTTCGAGTTTCTCCCAAACTATTATGCTTTATATTGGATGCCAAGCTCTGCCTAAGAAGGCTTTTTACCTATGTTAAGGTGTGTAGTCAAGTAGTGTTTGGGAAAAAAGTCAAAATTTATTAAAATAAAGCAAAAAACAACATAAACCGCCTCCAAAAAATTCTTTAAAGATTTAATATGACCAACTACGACACCCGGCACAATACAGACACGGAAACACTGAACCGCAGCCGCATATCGCCACCCAAACGCTACGGCGTGTATCTTCTCAACGACGATTACACGACCATGGATTTTGTTGTTAAAGTATTAACAGAAATATTTATGATGTCCGAAGAACGGGCAGTGGCCGTGATGCTGCTGGTTCACCACGAAGGCAAAGGATTGTGCGGCGTTTACCCGCGCGATATCGCCGAAACAAAACAACAGCAGGTCATGCGGCTGGCACGCGAAGAAGGCCACCCGCTGCAATGTACCGTTGAGGAGGTTTAAATGATTTCAGCTGAGCTTGAACAGATTTTACAAACAATCTACACCGATGCACGCAGGCAAAAATATGAATTTATCAGCCTTGAGCATCTTTTGCTGGCATTGATAGAGCAAAACGACGAAGTGCACGACGTATTGAGCAAATGCGGCGCCGACTGCGGCGTGCTTTCGGAACAGCTGATCAGCAGCATGGTCGATAACACGCCCGTGCTGCCCGAGCACTTGTTCGACAAAACCGAAACCCAGCCTACCTTGGGCTTCCAACGCGTGTTGCAGCGGGCGATGGTTCATGCCCAATCGGCCGGAAAACAAAGCGTGAAACCTTTAGACGTTTTAGTGGCGCTCATGAGCGAAACCGACAGCCATGCAGTGTATTTTTTACAATTGCAGTCTGTTACCCGCTACGACATTCTGCGCTGTTTGGCGCACGGCGTGCCGTCTGAAGGAGCATCCTACAGCGAGCAGCAAGACGACGAAAGCAATGCGGCCGAGCGTGAAAGCAGCGACGCATTGGCATCCTACACCGTCAACCTGAATGCGGAAGTGCTGGCCGGACGCATAGACCCGCTCATCGGCCGCCGTGCCGAAATGGAAAGACTGATACAGATTTTATGCCGCCGCCGGAAAAACAACCCCATTTTGGTCGGTGAGGCGGGCGTGGGCAAAACCGCGCTGGCCGAAGGCTTGGCGCATCTGATCGTCAAAGGCAGCGTACCCGAAACATTGCACAATGCCGTAGTGTTTTCGCTGGATATGGGCGCATTACTCGCCGGCACCAAATACCGCGGCGATTTCGAAGCCCGGATAAAGGCCGTCTTAAAACAACTGGCCAAGATACCCGGAGCCATTCTGTTTGTAGACGAAATCCACACCATCATCGGCGCAGGCAGCACATCCGGCGGCACCATGGATGCTTCCAACCTGCTGAAACCCGCTTTGGCCAAAGGACAGTTACGCTGCATAGGTGCCACCACTTACGACGAATACCGCACGATTTTCGACAAAGACCACGCCCTAAGCCGACGTTTCCAAAAAATCGACGTCATCGAACCCAGCATTGCCGAAACCGTACAGATTCTGCGCGGCTTAAAACCGATGTTTGAAGATTTCCACCAAGTGCGCTACACCTCCGGCGCGCTCGAAGCTGCCGCCGAACTGTCGGCACGCTATATCAACGAGCGTTTTCTGCCCGACAAAGCCATCGATGTGATGGACGAAGCAGGCGCGGCGCAAAAGATTCTGCCGAAATCGAAACAGAAAAAAGTAATCGGTAAAGCACAAATCGAAGCGGTGATTGCCAAAGTAGCCCGCATTCCCGAAAAAACCGTTTCCCACGACGACAAACAGGTATTGCAATATCTGGCGCGCGACTTGAAAAACATGGTATTCGGCCAAGACAACGCTATTGAAGCGCTGGTGGCCGCCGTGAAAATGGCGCGTTCCGGCTTGGGGCAACCCGACAAACCCATCGGCAGCTTTCTGTTTTCCGGCCCCACCGGCGTGGGCAAAACCGAAGTTGCCAAACAGCTTGCCTATTCATTGGGCGTGCCGCTGCAACGCTTTGATATGTCGGAATATATGGAACGCCACGCCGTATCGCGTTTAATCGGCGCCCCGCCGGGCTATGTCGGTTTCGAGCAGGGCGGCCTGCTCACGGAAGCAGTAAACAAACAACCTTTCTGCGTGCTGCTGCTCGATGAAATCGAAAAAGCCCATCCCGATATTTTCAACGTACTGCTGCAAGTGATGGACTACGGCAAGCTGACCGACAACAACGGCAAGAGCGCCGATTTCCGCAATGTTATCCTCATCATGACCACCAACGCAGGTGCGGAAAGCTTGAGCAAACCGGCTATCGGCTTTGCAGGCAAACGCCAGCGCGGCGACGAAATGGAAGCCATCAACAAACAGTTCACGCCGGAATTCCGCAACCGTTTGGATGCCATCATTCCCTTCGCGCCTCTTGATACGCAAGTTATCGCCAAAGTGGTGGATAAATTCCTGTTGCAACTCGAACAGCAACTGCTGGATAAAAAAGTGGAAGCCGAGTTCACTCCGGCATTGCGCCGCTACTTGGCAGAGGAAGGCTTCGACCCGCAAATGGGTGCCCGCCCAATGGGTCGCTTGATTCAAGAAAAAATCCGCAAGGCACTGGCCGACGAGCTTCTCTTCGGCAAACTTGCAGACGGCGGTTTTGTGCGCATAGATTGGGATAATAAAAAATCCGAAGCGGTTTTGAAATTCAAGAAAAGCCCTTCCCCCAAAGAAGAAGCCGCACTGTAAAACCGCATCGACTTATTGCCGGAAACTTTGGGAAAGTCAGTAGCGATTGCAGACTTTCGTCTTTAAAGGTCAATGCGCAGAGCCGGATGGCTGTTTGGGAAGGGCCGGAGCGAACCCCACAAAGCCCGTTTTCAGACGGCCTTTGGCTTTTCAGGCCGACTCTCGGGTTGGCTGTCTGAGTTTTGCAAGGTTCTGCCGGTATCCATCAGGCCGAGACCTTTGCAAACCCCCATCTGCGGCGCATTTCTGCGTTGTGCGCTGCCCGCTCGTTTGCCCATCTGTATGATATGTCTGCACTCGCTGTGCTGCTACGCCTTGAACTACATCATCCACATCTGGGGGTTTTGCAAAGGTCTCAGGCCGTCTGAAAAATATTTTCAGACGGCATCATACTGTTTTCAAAACCTCTTCAAAAGTTTGAACCGTGCGTTCGATGTTCTGCAATTTATCCAAGCCGAACAGCCCTAAACGGAATGTTTGGAAATCACCCCTTTCGCTGCATTGCAACGGCACGCCCGAAGCAATCTGCATACCGCGCGCAATAAAGGCTTTGCCGCTTTGAATATCGGTATCGGTGGTGTAGCTAACCACCACGCCGGGAGCTTCAAACCCTTCGGCGGCTACACTGGGGTAGCCGTGTTCGGCAAGTAACGCCCGTATTTTGCCGCCCAATTCGGTTTGCGCGGCTTTCAGCTTATCGAAACCGACGGCTTCCGCTTCTTTCATCACATCGTGCAATTTGAGCAAGGCATCGGTAGGCGGAGTGGCATGATAGGCATGACCCCCGTTTTCAAAAGCCTCCATGATTTGCAGCCATTTTTTCAAATCCAGCGTAAAACTGTCAGACTCGGTGGCCTGCACTTTGGCATAAGCAGCTTCGTTCAACATCACCAAACCGCAGCACGGAGAACCGCTCCACCCTTTTTGCGGGGCGGAAATCAACACGTCGATGCCGAGTTTTTCCATATCGAGCCAGATACAGCCCGAAGCAATACAGTCGATAACCAGCAAACCGCCAACCGCATGGGCGGCCTCGGCCAGCTTCTGAATATAGCTGTCGGGCAGCATGATGCCCGAAGCCGTTTCTACATGCGGCGCGAACACAACCGCAGGCTTGTATGCGGCAATTTCCGCACACACTTCCTCAATCGGTGCAGGTGCAAACGGCGCTTGGGTTTCATCAGCAGGCTGCTTGGCCGTCAACACCTTAGTATCGGCGGCGATGCGGCCTTTTTCGAGAATCTGTGTCCAGCGGAAGCTGAAAAAACCGTTACGCACAATCAAACATTTTTCGTCGCGGGCAAGCTGGCGGGCAACCGCTTCCATGCCCGACGATCCGCTACCGGGAATCACGGCGACATGTTCGGCGTTATAGACCTTTTTCAACGTGGCGGAAATATAGCGTAAGGCCGTCTGAAACTTTTGCGACATGTGGTTTAAGGCACGGTCGGTATAAACCACCGAATATTCGAGCAAACCGTTTTCATCAATGTCGGAATGCGGCAAAGTCATCATGTTTTCTCCTTTTTTAATTATTCGGATGAAATCAGCATGCGGCAACAAATATGGCAAATAACCTTATTTTTGATACAGGCAGCAAGGCAAAGCAACGACGTAGCATAAATAAAATTTATTTGTTATAGAAAATAAACCCGCTCTGCATGAACTTATCCGATTAAATGTTTATACAGATACAGACCTTACCGATGGTAGCATCATCAAAACTCGATGTACAAGGCCGTCTGAAACGCTCATTGTTTCAGACGGCCTTCTGTCATACCTATATTGGGTAAGATTATTCGTTCTGATATATTTCAGTTTAAATAAACGCATCCAATCCCGCTTTACTGATTTGAGAAAGTGCCACGATGACCCAAACCCAATCCTACCGTCTCAGCTTTTCCCGCTTCAGCCCGTCCCTCTCCGTCGTTTCCTTTACCGCTACCGAAGCATTGAATACCGCCTACCGTCTCGACATCGAACTCACTTCCACTGATGCCGACCTACCGCTGTCGTCGTACATCAACCAAGCGGCGAAGTTTACGGTGACGCCGGTAAGCTCTGATGTGTTGGGGTTGATTGAGGGAATGATCGCGCCCCAAGCGTTGAAGGAATGGAGCGGCATCATCACTTCCTGCGAGAAGCTGTCGGTATCGGCGGACGAGACCCGTTACCGCATGGTATTGGAACCCCGCATCGCCGCATTGAAGCACCACCGCACTTCGCGGCTGTTTCAAAACCAAAACGTGCCCGACATCATTGCTTCATTGCTGAAACATCACGGTTTTGCCGGTGTCGATTTCCGTTTCAACACTTCCCGCGAATACGGTGTGCGCGAGTATGTGACCCAGTATCAGGAATCCGACTTTGCCTTTCTCAACCGGCTGTGCGAAGAAGAAGGAATTTGGTACGCCTTCGAGCAGAATGCCCAATATGGCGATGTGGCGGTATTCGGTGACGATGCCGCCCATTATTTTC
>NZ_LGZA01000038.1:0-22362 GCF_001308005.1 Neisseria sp. 74A18 | reverse complement strand
TATTAATATATTTTAATTTTATGTGTTAAGCATTTTATGATTTAATCATTATGTTTTTTGAATAATATTTGAAAACCAACCTGCCGTTTTTTGTCGTTTATTTGCCCCAACGCGCAAGGAGGGGTTTATTATTTTGTCATGTGACGTTTTTTGTCGGGATGTAACGCGGCATGGTCGGAGAATAAGCGTAGGTCGGATACTTGTATCCGACAAAACGGTTGCTAACACGGAGATGTTTAATCATTGTGATAATGTATAAACGTCGGATTCGAGAATCCGACCTACAAAGGAAACCGTTTTTTTCAGACGGCCATGTTTGATTCGTAGGGGCGGATTGTATATCCGCCCTTGCACGGCTTGAGGGAAACGTATTGAGAAAAACGCCAACCTTATAAGCTGTTTACGATGCCGTCGGCACCTGCGGCTTGGGCGAGTTTGTATAAAATTTCTTGGGGCATATCGCCGTGCCACAAGCGGGTGATGTTGGCGATAACGGGCAGATGGCTTACGCGGCGCACGAGCACGATGGCATCTACGTCTAGGCGGTAGGTGTGTTCCGGCTCGAAGCTGAGGGTGCCTGCTTCGCCGAGAATGATATGGTGGTTGCCGCGCAAGGCGATGTGTTCGGCGGCAACCAGCCATTCGTCGGCGCGGTGGTGTTTGTCTTTACATAACACAACGGGGGTATTCAGACGGCCTACTTCGTCTTGAAGGGCGCGGTTGCTCATGAGTTCGCCGCCGAGATAGAGGATGTCGGCTTCGGCATCCAGTGTGGAGGCGAGCTGACGCACGTCGCGGATGCGCACGATAACGGGTTTGCCTGCCGCATGGTGTTTGGCCACTTCGGCCTGCATGGCGCGGATTTGCTCGTGTTCGTTATGGGCAACGGCATCGGTATAGGGGCGGGCGGGCAGGTAGAAGGGATCGGCAAATGCCATATCGGCTTTGCCGGATTGTTGCGGGTTGGCAGTAATATCAAGCATTTTGCTGCCGCCGATGGATACGCCGCGCACGGTAATCACGGTGTTTTCAGGGCTGGTTTCGCGGCTGATGATTTTCCATTCGTTGAGCACGCGGATGGCTCGTTCGACTCCGTTCAGGCGTTCCAATTCGTTGGGGTGAAACACGCGCTCGTCGCCGACTGCGCCGATAATGGTGCGCTCTTCTCCGCGCGAAACGTGTTCCTGCAAACCTCTGCTGCGGATAAATTGGATTACGCTTTCGACTGCTTCGGGCGCAGCCTGTTTCTGCATCACAATAATCATCATACGCTCCGAATATTCAAGGCCGCGTGCATCACTCTTATATATATGTATATAGGATGTATGGCACGATGAGCGGTTGCGGCTGTTAGTGAAGTTTTCCAACCGTGGCGGCGAAGCGGTGCCGTCTCGCCATTCGCTGCCGTTGGTGCCGAATAGTAGCAATATTCGGCTTTATCCGCTACCAAACGATGTTCAGACGGCCTATATGCTATACTTCAAGCGTTTCTTTTTATTCTTTTATCATGGTTAAACTCTTCCGCTCCGGAAAATTTTGGCTGCGTTTCTCTGTATACGGCATGATTGCGCTGGCCTCTTCCGTGCTTATCGCCCAAGGTTTTCTGCATTATCTGTTCGACAGCCGGCACATTCAGGCTTGGGCAGATGAAGCGGTGCGGGGCAGCGGCCGCACGGTGCGTTTCAGCAGTGAGATCGGCCGTTCGTGGCTGCCCCGCCCTACCGTTACGCTGTATGATGTGGCAGTGAGCAAGCCCAACAGCGCGGCATCGGCTCTGCACGCCAAAGAAATGCGCATCGGGTTGGCATGGAGCAATCTTTGGAGCGACAAGGCGGTTATTGAAAAATGGGTGGTAAAAGAAGCGGATGCGCAAGCCAATCAGCAACCCGACGGCGTGTGGAGCTTTCAGGATTTATGGAAAACATCCGGCCGCGCGGCACAAATAAACAGGCTGGTCATTGAAAACAGCCGTCTGAACATAGGCACGCCCGACGCGCATTACGACACCCGAAATTTTAATTTAAATTTAAGCGGCGAATCTGAATCTTCGCGCACGTTTACCTTAAACGGAACAACACACCATAATAAACATCAACTTTTCAGATGGCACAGCACAGGCCGTCTGAATATCAACGGCAGCGAATGGCTTTTCCCCGCCGTTCATGTAGATGCCACTCTGCCTACGGGCAATGAAACCACTTCGTTTGCCGCCGATGCCGACCTTACTTGGCAGCCGAAAAACCACACCTTGCAAGCCCGCAACCTGCGCCTGCGTGCCGACAGCTCTTTTCACAAACTGCACCTTACCGCGCAAAGCCCTGCCCTGCTTTGGAAGAAAAAACACATCAGTGTGAGCGAAATCAGCGCGGTGTTTACTGCCCGTTCGTCGTCGGAAAGCAGTTGGGACGGCTCTCTGGCACTCTCCCGCATCAGCCTGCGCCCAACCGTGGCCACCATCAGTGAATTTGAATTCAACGGCAGCCATAAAAACCAAACGAAGCAAACCACTTTTAATCTTTCAGGGCCGCTTATCTGGCAAAAAGACACCTTGTTGGAATCGGAAAAATTCAGATTAAGCACCCACCAAGACAGCCTGAAAGCCGCCCCGCGTTCGCGCCTAGTCAGCCAAATGGAAGGCCGTTTCGCCTTGCATAACAACAAAAATTGGACACTTGATTTAAAAGGCTTGTTTGACCGGCAAAACACAGAAGTTTCCGCCCGCTATACCGCCGCCGGTACAGACACCCCCGCCACAATCCGTGCCACAGTCGGCATGCAGAAACTGTCGCTGCTTCCTTATTGGAGCGATTTCCAAGCCAAAAGCGGCAATCTTTTCCCCGCATTTTTAAATCAAACGGCCATGCCGCAAGTTCATGCCGATATCCGCATCGGCAGCCTGAATATGCCCGGCCTGCAAATGGACGATTTGCAAACCGTGCTTTATGCCGACAACCAACGCATCACGCTCACGAATTTCCGTGCCGGGCTCTACGGCGGCCAAACCGAAGGCGGCATCAGTATCGCCAACACCGATCCGCCGGCCTACCATTTGCAGCAAAACGCACGCGGCGTACAAATCCGCCCGCTTGTGCAAGACTTGCTCGGCTACCACCGTATCGGCGGCATAGGCGATGCGGTAATCGATCTCACGGCAAAAGGCCATAACCGCGAAAGCCTTACCAAAACACTCAACGGCACTTTGCAGCTTAACGTCAGCCAAGGCGCATGGCTGGGCTTGGATATCTCCAATGTTTTGCAAAGTTTGGGGAACAATACTGCCGTTAATAATAAAAACCGCGACATGCAAACGCCCTTCCGCCATTTTTCGCTCACCAGCGAAATCCGCAACGGCGTCGGCACCCATGAAAATGCCGAGCTTACCTCCGACATTTTCAATATCACCAGCAGCGGGCAAACCGATTTCAACGCCCAAACCATGTCGGAAAACATGTTGATACGCAATGTAAAAAACAGCCAAGCCAAGCCCATACCCATCAAAATCAACGGCCCGGTGGACAACCCCTCCGTTACGTTAGACTACAACAAGCTCACTTCAGGCTTGGAAACACCACAAGAAAAACAACACGCTTTAGCGGAAACCCTGCGCGAACAGTGGCAATGGTTGAATGCCCCCTCCCAATCGGCATCTGCGCCTTGAAACGGCACATCACTTTTTTCAGACGGCCTCACACACCTGAACCTACCACCCTCAAAGAAAACCAAACAATTGAATTTCAGAGTATTTTTCTCAATTTTTACCGCCATGAAATATCCGGCTTCATGGCGGTAAAGCAAATTTACACACTCTCCAAAAAAATAACTATAGTTCTACTCTAATTTCGATTTAAATTAGAGTATAATGCCTAATCCAAAAATACCCTACGGCTTGGTGCTTCATCACCTGCCACAGCCGCTCCATAGTCAATCATAAAATCCGCATTTCACTATAAAGGAAACCTATTCATGCAACACAGCTTCGATCCCTTGTTTATTCGCGGCAAATCACTGATTCCGATTGTGCAGGGCGGAATGGGCGTAGGCGTATCCGCTTCCAAACTTTCCAGCGCAGTGGCCCGCGAAAACGGCGTCGGCACGATTGCCAGCGTAGATTTGCGCCATTTGCATGAAGACTTGCTGGCCGAGTCGAAAATCAACCCTTCCGAAGAAAAATACTGCAAACTCAACCATATTGCTCTTGACAGAGAAATCCGCAAAGCGAAAGCGGATGCCGGAGGCAAAGGCATCATTGCCGTAAACGTGATGAAAGCCGTTAAAGACCACCAAGCGTTAGTGCGCCAGGCATGCGAATCGGGCGCAGATGCGATTGTGATGGGCGCGGGCCTGCCGCTTGACCTGCCCGAAATGACTGAAGGCTACCATAAAGATATTGCTTTGCTACCCATTCTTTCCGAATCGCGCGGCATCAATATTGTGCTCAAACGCTGGATGAAAAAAGGCATACTGCCCGATGCGATTGTGATCGAACACCCCGCACATGCCGCAGGCCATCTCGGCACAATGACCGTAGACGGCGTGAACGATGAAAAATTCGAGTTCAAACGCGTTATTGAAGAAACCTGCGAAGTTTTTAAAAAACTGGGGCTGGAAAGCGAAAAAATACCTTTGATTCTTGCCGGCGGCATGGCCAATTTCGACAAAATCACCACCGCCTTAAAAGCATGGGGAGCTTCTGCCGTACAAATCGGCACCGCGTTCGCCGTAACCGAAGAAGGCGATGCACACTTAAATTTCAAAAAAACTTTGGCCGGCGCACCGCTTGAGCAAGTCGTCGAATTTATGTCGGTTGCCGGCCTGCCCGCCCGCGGCGTGCGCACTAAATTTCTAGAAAGCTACATCAAACGCGAAGCAAAGCTGCAAGCCAATGCCAAAGCCGACTCACGCCGCTGCACGCAAGGTCTCAACTGCCTTTCCGTGTGCGGCCTGCGCGACGGTTTAGATAAAGTGGGGCAATTCTGTATCGACATCCAACTGGCCGCCGCTTGGCGCGGCGAAATGGATAAAGGATTATTCTTCAGAGGCAAAGACCCCCTGCCCTTCGGAAACGCCATCAAGAGCGTGCGCGAAACGATTCAATATCTCTTGCAAGGCTCCGTCCCCGAAACGGCATAAACTGTTTTTTATTTATAAATATAAAGATGCCGTCTGAAAAGATTTCAGACGGCATCTTTATAAAACAGATATAAACTCAAATACGAGTATTGTAGTATTGGTAAGCATCATCCATATTATCGAACTGATGCAGCCTGCCCGCTTCCAACACCATGGCATTGTCGCAATATTGCTTCATCGCACTCGGGCTGTGCGACACCAGAATAATCGATCGGTCTTTACGCTTCTCAAACAGCTCGTAGCGGCATTTTTCCGAAAAACGCGAGTCGCCCACCGCAATCACTTCGTCGATCAGATAACAGTCGAATTCTACCGCCAGCGATAATGCAAATGCCAGCCGTGCCTTCATACCTGAAGAGTAGCGTTTTACCGGCTCATAGAGATATTGCCCCAGCTCGGAAAACTCTTCCGTAAACGCCTTCACATAATCGATATCAACATTATAAATCCGACAGATAAAGCGCAAATTATCCATACCGGTAAGGCTGCCTTGAAACGCCCCGCTGAACGCCAACGGCCAAGAAATGCTCATCGTGCGTTTAATCTCGCCCTCGGTGGGCGGTTCCACACCGCTGATCAAGCGTATCAGCGTGGATTTGCCCGCCCCGTTCCGGCCTAGGATACCGATTTTTTCGCCTTTTTCGAGCTGAAAATTGATATCTTCCAACACCGTCCGCCAGCCCAATCGTGTCTGATATTTTTTATACACATGTTCAACAGAAATCATTGGGGTTCCACCCCCTTGCTGAATTTAGCCACCATCGCCAATCCTATCCACAGCATGACCAAATTGCACAATAACAAATACCACGGGTTTTCCAACGTATTTGCCGCACTGCCGAAATAACCGTGCCGGAACATTTCCGTACCGTGTACCATCGGAATCCACAATATGTACTTTTGAGCTTGGTAAGGCAATGAAGAAACAAAGAAAAAAGCTCCGGATAAAGGCAGCATAATAAAACTGAAGGTATTCCAAAGTTTACCCAAGGCATCAAATTTAAAAGCAACGGAGCAAATAATCAAACCCAATCCGAAAGCAAATAAGGACATCAAAAACCACGCAATAAGCATATAAAAAATATCTGCGGGCGGTTCGATCCATCTTACCGCAATCAACACCGCCATAATCGCGACTTGTGCTACAGTGGCTCCGGCAACTTCCAACAACACGCGAGCCAATATGGTATCCAACACTTTTACATTGCGGTGATAGAGCAAACTGGAATTTGCCGAAATCGCGCCGACGGCACGGTTTGACGCATTACGCCACATCATGGCCATCGGATAACCTGTCAGCGTAAAAGCGACAATATTAAGGGTGGAAAAATGATCTGCGTGAATAAACTTCCACAATATAACGATGAGCACCGTCATTAACAACGGCTCTACAAACAGCCACAGAAAACCGATATTGTTGCGACCGTAACGGGTGATGATTTCACGCATCAAAAGCGCACCGACTACCCGCTTTTGAATGGCTAAAGACTCCCAAAAAGTAGTTTCATGCAGCGCTTTCATCAGTTTTTATGCTCTCTTATGCTGGCAGTCAACAAACTCAAAATGCCATACAACATCAAACCGATAAAAAATGTTGCAACGATGTTATATAAGCGTTGCGGCTTCAAAGCCATATCAGGACGATTGGGCTTAGACACGACTTCAAGATAAAGCTGCTTGCGCTCTGCCTCTGCTTTCGCGTTTTCCAGTGCTGCAATGGCTGCCGACAATTGCTTTTCCGCCAACTCATTTTCTAAAAACAAACGCTGATATGCCGCCGCTTGAGCCGTTATAGAATTGCTTGATCCCCCTGAAATCATCTGCATTTGCTGCTTGATTTCACGCTGCAAACTTTTTTCGCGTGCTTTCAGGCCGGGGATTTGGGGGTTTTCAGGTGTAACCGCTTTTACTTGGTCTAATTGTGTTTGAATCACAATTAACTCATCCTGTAATTTAGACACCAGCCCCATTTGTGCTTCGGATTGGGCTTTCAAATCAAAAATACCGTGTTTGGTTCGATACACGGCCATTTCTTCAGCTGCATTCTTAACACGCTCTTCGGCCACCGCTACATTTTGCTGAGCTTGTTCAATAGTGTCTTTACGCGCCCGGGCGTTAAGCTTATTGATCAGCTCCTCACCCTTACTCAACAATGCCGCATTAATTTGCTGTGATTCTTGCGCATCAAAAGACTCCACCCCCAACGTAGAAATTCCGGACACCGGATCAAAAGCAATAGAGACCTTATCTTTATAGTATTGATAAAAAGCTTCAACAGAATCACTGAATCCGAAGCCATTAAAGCGGCTGAAAACATCACCTTTTTCTTCGTAATACGAACGAACGGGAATCGTCTTACTTAATTCATCTAAAGCGGTACGCGATCCCATGTAGTCTCTAACAGTATAAGTATCGTCTTGAGAACGGGTGAAGCCTGCACTTTGCAGCAAAGCCCCCAAACCGCCTGTAGAAGTTTGATTATGAGGCGAACGCACCACAAAGCTGGATTCAGACGTATATCGATCTGATGCCCATCCGGAAAAATAAACCACTGAACATACGGTTGGAATAATAATTGTCACCCAAGCCAATAACCCGGGTTTGGGGAGACGAATCTGTTTTTTCTGCTGCCGCCGAATCACATCACGTTGAGCATCATCCGCAGCCTTTTGGTTTGATTCGAGTGGTTTCAGGCTTATTTCCGCATCTGTATTTTTTTCAGACATTTTTAATTTACACTTTCTTTTGGCGATCAATTAGCTATATTGTTCACACTGTTCACACCGCTCACCACAGGAGAAAATACAAATTGCAAAAACTTCTGCATTTCAGCCAGCGGAGCATTGGCCACATACACAATGTCTTTATCCTTCATAGGAAATTTCTGCAACCAAAACAACGAATTTGCATCCAGAAGATTCATTCTGTAAACAGTTGGCACTTCCATTGAAATATCATAGCCTTTGGCCAACCACTTTTCTTTCTCTTCTTGAGGCAGCAACTCTAAAGGCTGATATCGAAACACAAAAACACCCTTAGGATTGGCACGCCGATCCAACAAACCGCCGGAAGCGCCAATCGCCTCACCTAAATTCATACCCTTGGCCGAAAAGGAGATTTGCTGGTTTTTACCAAGCGCCCCCAGTGCAGTGAAACTGAGAGGCTTCGAAAGCAAAGTGATCACATCACCCGGCTGCAAAATAACATTTTGCACCGGCTGGGCCGTAATCGTTTCTAAAGCAACCGTACGAACCATGTTTCCACGGGTCATCTGTACCGATATATCTTGTACCCCACTATCCGTTCCGCCAATAGCGGCTACCGCATCTAAAACACGCTCGCGATGGCCGGTTAAAGGCATTCTGATACTGCGCCCGGCTCGAATTACCGTAGCATTGCTTGAGTTATTTTGCACAACCCTCACCATGGCCTGCGGCTGGTTTGCCATTTTTTTCAGACGGCCTACAATCTCTTTTTCAATCTGTACCGGTGTTTTGCCACGAGCAAAAATATGCCCTAAAAAAGGTATTGAAATCTCTCCCCTCGAACCCACAACTTGAGGGGGCAGGTTAACCGTTTGAGCCGATCCTGATCCTACCGAATTCAATGCTCCACCGAACAATACAGCTGGCGCGGCTTCCCATAAGGTAATTTCCAATACATCGCTAACCCCTACTAAATCTGCAAAACCCGAATCCCGTATTGTCAAATCAAGCAACGACTGCTTTTTTTCTGCAGAGTAAAGTTTACCGATAACTTTTTCATCCACAGATATTACAGACACATCGGGCACTTTTATCGTTTGCTGCGGCAACATCAAAATAGCATTAGTCTCCGGCCCAGAGCTTGGCACAATCCCGCATGCATTGGTACCTGTCAACACCAGTATCAAACTGATACGACATAATGTTTTCTCAAAAATACCCATACAATCTTTCAATCCAAACATGGCATTAATATCAATCGCCATATAAAACAAATGTCAATCCCTGCTGCCTTACAGGGATTGACACAATGAATCATTCAAATTTACCGATCTTTTCCCTTAAGAATTCTCTCAATTGATAAACTTCTGAATAATATTCTGACTATATCTTAATGTCAGAGTGTTGCTAACCAGCAGTTTTTTGACGAAATAAGGAACATAACGAGCATCTTCTATGAATAATCTCGGATTGTCTTTTAGCTTCCGGACTAACCGTTCCTTTTTAGTCAAATTCCGTTCCTTAGCAACCAGTTTCTCAATATTTGGGGGAGATACTGTATTTTTTTGAACAGAAATCTCAGGAACTTTGCTTTTTTCTGTCACACAGGCTGTCGCCAGCGATACAGTTGGTTTGGCCGGTTCCAAATATTTTTGGTAAGCAACTACAGCTCCAGCTTTCCATTTGGATTGATTCACTAAATAATTGTAATTTTCCTTATTCAGATGGCCTTTGGTATCTAAAAACTCTCTTGCATTGGCTATAACACTAAACTCTGCACCCGCAAACATATTCTCCAATAACAATCCCTCAAAAAGTTTTACATCCTCAGCAGCAGGCGTACTTCCAAACATAAACATCAAATTTGCCCCTACCGAAGGAGGTAGTTCAATATCTAATGATAATGTATGCAAACGGGAAACAAAGTCTTCGGCAAAATCTATGACGCCTTGCTGTATAGTGCGTACGAAAAAGCATCTAGATTCTTCCTCCTCCGAATATAAATAATTCGTTTGGCGATTACCCTCTTCATCAATATAAAAATTAACAAAACTTCCTGCATCAGAGCTCAACATGGACTCCAGCAAAGGAATATAATCGTTGAAGGTATGACGGGCTGAAGAGCGCTGATTGTCATAATTGCCTAGCCAGCCCTCGAAAATCTCGTGACGGAAAGATGGCAATACATAATTGTGCGTCAGCATATAGAGACCAATGAACGATTTGCCCGTAATACTTTTAATTTTTCGCTGCATAGTGCCACTGTATCCGATATCAACCATGGCTATATTTATAGCGTCATATACTCCCTCTTCTTCAAGGTAATCACAATAAAGCCTTCTCTCTTCTTCTGCTTTAAGCAGAATTAGATCCTGGATATCGGCAACAAAACTATTTGTAACACCTAAATCATCAGGAAAATGGATTTTGCTTGAACCATCCGCTTTAAAACCGTATTTTTTCAGAATATGAGCCGGAATATCTTTTACTGATAAACCGAAACGCGAACTTAAAAAATTCTCTACGGTGGTTACCCCGTAATTCAGCATCGCCGTTTCAAAAATATTGTCAAGGTTAAAAATCCCCGGCACTGCCACTCCCCTACGGGAACAAAGCAAATAACGATATTCGGGCAAATCGGAAAATACTTTTCTGAAAATCTCATAAACTTTCATGATCAAGTACCCATCCCGTGCTAAAAAATACACTCTCTCAGCACGGTTAGTTTGTAGCCTGCGGATAACCCATTGGACATAGCTCACTAAAAAAGGTCCTACTACGCTATAGCCTAAGTTGTATAAATCGTGATTGCCAATACCAGCATTGTCAAAATGTGCTCTTGGGCTGCTGAAAAATTTATTGGCTATCATGCCTGCAATCAAACTTGTATCGTACGAATTATGGCGCAATGCTTTGTCCATCAACTTACCATAATAGCTACGTCGCATTTGCTCTACCGCTTTGGGTATTACATGAGTGGTAATCCCGTATTTACGAGCCATTTCTCCGTCGGCACGGGGATTATCTCCGATGTGGAGAAATTTTCCTTTGCCATAAGTTTCATTGGTTCTAGCAATATACTCAGGGAAAATCGAGCCGTCTTCTTTTCTCGTCCGCGTTTCAGAGGATACTAAAAGTTGGTCATATTCACCATAACCGTTGGCTGTTACCACCTCTTTTATGAAGTCCTCATCCAAATAAATATCTGTGATGATTGAACGGACTTTACCGAAAATATTGGCAAAATCCCATGTTCTTTTCATTAAACGGCGAGGCTTGATGCAGTTCTTTTCTGCAAACAGCTCAAGGTTTTTTAAAGCCTCAATATGCTTGTCTTCTAACTTGCTTTTATCACTCAAACAAGTATAAATTTCTTTAAATTGGACTTCTCGCCTATTGTTGGCAAATTGTACCCTTGCTAAACGTTCACTTTCTCGGCGAAGCATGTGAAAAGGCATATAGACATTGTTAGTCATATGCTTAATCTTATCCTCCAAAGCCTGGAATAACTCATGGGGATGAATGAAAGGTCTATCAACCAACGTGTCGAATAAGTCCCAAGAAATTAAATCATGAAACAATATATCCACAAAAATAGGATTTTTATCTTTGGCGATTCCTTTACTTTGCAGCAGTTTGTCCCATTTGCGCCACTGACTTGCCTGAACGACATCTTGGAAATATGCTTCTAATGAAGAATATACGTCCGGCAATAAAGATGATGCCACAACATTACTTTCAGCTTTCTGCCAGTTATGGAAGTATTCGTTTAAGTATTGGTAAAAGAATTCGGGATTTTCAACTTTACTTCCAAGCAGCAAATGATATTTCAAAAAGAAAAATTTCAATATTTTGAAATTGTTCATCTCGTCATACGGAAGATCAAATACATTCGCGATATCATCGATAGAACACGTTGCTGCTTTATTAATATGGCTGGATCCCGCAGCTATCAAGGGCTTGTTAAATAACAGGGCCTGGAAAGCCAGTGATGAAGAAACAGACACTACCGCATCAATATGCGGCAGCAAGGCTTGGGATACATAGGGTATCCGATCCAAGCTATCAAGCTGAATAAGATTCTCATGCTTAAGTTTCAACTTGTAAAACTTGCCTTGGGAAACAGCAGGCTGATAACCAGAATGGCCGGTAACCACAACCCCCCATGTTTTAGGCACACGGTTTAATACATCTTCAAGAAACTCAAGCTGATTTTTATAACGGCTGCATTCATCAAAAGCATAATAACCGTCCACCTGCAATGGTAATAGAAGCAATTTTTCAAAACGTGACTGATATTTCTCAATAATTCCCCAGGTGGGATCGTGAGGCACGATCTGTTGTGCGTACCAGTTTTTAATCTTTCTTAAAATTTCTCCGTCTTTCTCGGAAATTGTGATGTCGGCCAACACATCCTCACTATTAAAGCTAGATTTAGCATACAGGCCTTTCGCATCAAAAAGATAGGTTTGAGGAAAAGGCTCTTTAAATGTCATGCCATACATGGCATGCAAAATCAGAGCATTAGGATAAAGTTTCCTTAAAAAAGGAGCATGTGTTTCATGCATCAACACTAAATCTGGCTCCCAATCGCCCAATGTCCGTTTTACCAGATCGGCCAATTGATCCGCTTTTTTATGACTGTGGCTATCATGATAGTTGCAGGAAGCGGCCTCACGATAATTGGCATAAATACCGTTCAACTCATCAAGTTCCAATACTCTAATATCACTATGCAACCACAAAGGCTTCTCACAATGAACGTGTTCATATAACTTGTCGGAAACAATAATCTGTATATTCAAATGAGGATTTTCGCGCAAGAGTAATGTGCGCAGGTAGTTGTAATGCCCATAAGCCCCCATTCTGAAATCTTCAGAAAGCTCAACCCATGGTTCAACATATAACAAAATATTTTTTAGATTTTTTAGTTTTGCACTGCTCATAAAGTAAATCCGTCCCTTTTTTAAAATTCCTGAAAAGCCCCGCCATAACAGATAGCTATCATCAGCTCCAAAACAAATAAAAGTAAACATATGTTTACAATATTAAACTAAAAATGATACTATGGCAAATGTTATTAATTCAATTGCTCACTATTATTAAGAATATAAAATACATTCAGTAATTTCACTTTAAAATTATTATTCTTGATAAATATAAATTTAGATGAATTTACCCGCATTTCCATATCCAAGTCCGAGTTGCTTATCCAAATTTCACCATCGATATTCATTAACATAACTTTAAAAACATTACAGAAATTAACATTTATTTTGCCCTTGGCCGTTACGACACTTTTATTATCATGCAGACAGCTCTGATTTTCTCTCGCGGAATACGTAACATCCCCCACCTGGCGAGGTTGCTTCCTGATTTTTACTGCAATACGCCGCATAAACAGAAAACATGCGTATTGGGCTGGGGTTTGCGTCCTACAGCCCAGAAAGCTCGTGTCTATGCAAAAAAACACCGTCTTCCATTCATTGCTTTAGAAGACGGCTTTCTGCGCTCAATCGGTTTGGGCATTACAGGCTGCCCGCCGCTTGCTTTGGTTGTTGACGATTTAGGTATTTACTACGACACCACCCGCACTTCACGTTTGGAGCAGCTGGTTTTGGCTGCGGACAGCATGCCGCCTGAAATCATTGAAGATGCCCGAAAAGCAATCAGCCTTATCATTGCAAACAAACTTTCCAAATACAACCATGCGCCAATCTTTTCAGACGGCCTCTCTATCAAAAGGCCGTCTGAAAAAGAAGTTGTGTTGGTTATCGACCAAACCTACGGCGATATGGCGGTGCAATACGGCGGCGCGGATGCAGATACTTTTAAGCGCATGTTTCAGACGGCCTTATCTGAAAATCCCGATGCGGAAATCTGGGTGAAAACCCATCCCGATGTATTGAGCGGCAAAAAACGCGGCTACCTTACCGACCTCTCTAACCATGCGGAAAATGTGCGTTTGGTGACAGAAGACATCAATCCGATTTCCCTTTTGGAGCAAGCAGATAAAGTTTATTGCGTTACCTCTCAAATGGGATTTGAAGCCCTGCTGCTGTGCAAGCCCGTGGTCACTTTCGGACTACCGTGGTATGCAGGCTGGGGCGTTTCCGACGACCGCCATTCCGGTGTAGCCGGTTTAACCGCACAAAAACGTCGTGCCTCCCGCTCGCTGTTGCAACTTTTTGCCGCCGCTTATCTGCAATACAGCCGCTACATCAACCCGAACACCGGTAAAACGGGAACGATATTCGATGTTATCGACTATCTTTCTTCTGCCCGCCGCTTAAATGAAAAGTTGCGCGGCAATCTTTATTGCGTCGGCATGTCTTTGTGGAAACAAGCAGTAATCAAGCCGTTTTTCAAAGTACCCTCTTGCCGACTGCACTTCGTTTCGTCTTTCAAAAAACTGGAAAAATCTGTATTGCCACCTGATGCACGGCTTTTGGTTTGGGGAAACGGCAGTCAGGAATCGGCTGATTTTGCTCAAAAACACAATCTGCCCGTACTACGGATGGAAGACGGTTTCATACGTTCGGTGGGATTGGGCTCCAATCTGGTGCCGCCGCTCTCGCTCGTTATCGACGATCAAGGCATTTACTTCAACGCAGAACAGCCCTCCCGCTTGGAGCACATTTTGCAGAGCCGCGAATTTACCGCACAGGATTTTCAGACGGCCTCTTATTTGCAGCAAGCGCTTACCGAAGCGGAAATCAGCAAATACAACGTCGGCAACGGCACGCTCAATATTCCGGATACCGACCGTAAAGTGCTGCTGGTGCCCGGTCAGGTAGAAGACGATGCCTCCATCCGCCACGGTTCGCCTGAAATCCGCACTAATTTGGGTTTATTGAAAAAAGTGCGTGAGCTGAACCCCGATGCCTACATCATTTACAAACCCCACCCCGATGTTGTGAGCGGCAACCGCGTCGGCGCAATTCCGCCGGAAGAAGCATCACGCTATGCCGACCAAACCGTTACCGAGTGCGACATCCTCACTTGCCTGAAACATGCCGATGAAGTGCATACTCTGACTTCCCTATCCGGATTCGAGGCCTTATTGCGCGGCAAAACCGTACATTGTTACGGCCTGCCGTTTTATGCCGGCTGGGGATTAACTCGGGACTATCTGAACCTGCCGCGCCGCACTCGAAAATTGGCGTTATGGGAGCTGGTGGCCGGCACATTGATTCATTACCCGAACTATGTTCATCCTGAAACAGGCTCTTTCATCAATACTCAAACGGCCATCACCATTTTACGCAAACAAAAGGAAATGCTTCGCAATATCGATTTGTTGCATAAAAGTTTTCTTTCCAAACAATGGTGGAAATTCAAGCAACTCTGTTTACTCTTCAAATCAATTTAATGTTATAGTTTCAAATATTTTCTAAAACAAAAAGAATAATTTACATGGAAAACATCTACGCCAAAAGCAATTTGGAGAATTTGATTTTCCAAAACAAACGTATCTTATTGCTGCAAGGGCCGATAGGACCATTTTTCAAAAGCTTGGGAAGATGGTTAAAGAATCAGCACAACAAAACCGTATTCAAGTTGAATTTTAATTATGGCGACGAGTTATTTTACCCGTCTCATATCCCCGATACTTTTGCCTACCGTGACACCTATCAGGCATTTCCTGATTTTTTGATTAATTTTGTCGCAGAGCACCGAATCGACGCAATCGTGTGCTTCGGCGATACACGCCCTTATCACATCGTTGCGAAACAGATAAGCGAAAAACTCAATTTAAGTTTTTGGGTTTTTGAAGAAGGCTATTTCAGGCCTTTTTATGTAACGCTCGAGCAAAACGGGGTGAATGCTTTTTCTACTCTCCCCAGAGATGCCGCTTTTTTCTTAGAAAAATTTCCTAAACTCATCAAAAAAAAATACTCGGAACCGCCTGTTGTCAGAGGTGGATTTATTCCTATGGCGCAATGTGCCATCCGTTATTATTGGGCGGCCGGTAACAACCGAAAATGCTATCCTCATTACATACACCACCGTTGCAGCAGTATCCCCAACTATATCCGTTCATGGACGATTTCAGGTATAAAGCGGGCTGCTTATTGGCTCACGGATAGAAATTTCAGCAAAAAAATCCAGCAAGGCTGCTACGGTAAATTTTATATTTTGCCATTGCAAGTATTTAACGACAGCCAAGTGCGCGTGCACAGTGATTTTTCGTCCGTCCAAAATTTTTTGCTCCATGTATTGTCTTCATTTGCAACACATGCGCCGGAAGATACCAATCTGATTGTGAAACACCACCCTATGGACAGGGGATTTACAGACTACCGAAAAACTATCAACCGGTTCGTACAACAGCATCCCAAATTAAAAAAACGCATTTTTTATGTTCATGATGCGCCTTTGCCCGTTTTCTTGCGTCACGGGATAGGCATGGTAACTTTAAACAGCACCAGCGGCCTCTCAGCTCTGATTCACAACATGCCGGTAAAAGTGATTGGCCGCGCCAACTACAATATCGAAGGGATCACCTTTCAAGGAAGTCTGGCAGAATTTTGGAAACATCCCACACCGCCCGATGCCGAGTTGCTCCATGCTTACCGTATGTATCACATCAATGTAACCCAAATAAACGGCAGCTTTTACAGTACGGTACGTTTTCCCGAAATAAAAACCGATATCCCCGCCCGCATCATATCGACAAACAATACAGCCCATGTTTAGCCTCACCATCAGGCCGTCTGAAAGTCAAGTTTTCAGACGGCCTCAATTAAACTAAAATAGCAGCCGGTTTATTTTAGGAAGTTGTCAACATGCAATACCGCATACCTCAAGAAGGCCAAACACCGCCAGAGCACACCTCCCCCGCCGCCACCGGCGCAAATTGGGAACATAAAGTGATGCGTGATGCCTTAATGGCCTCTTATCAAGAACAACGCCGCAACCGCTTTTGGCGCAATATCTGGCGTTCTGTTTGGACATTGATGATCTTATCGGTTGCCGTGCACTCTTGCAGCGATTCAGACGGCACACACCAGCTCATGGCCGCCAAATCCAGCGAACATACCGCCGTGATTTCACTCAACGGTGCAATCGGCGGTAATTACGACGAAGACCAAGTAGCCATGCTGAGAGACAGCCTCGAAGCCGCTTATGGCAATTCGGGCGTAAAAGGCATCATTATCCGGGCCAACAGCCCCGGCGGGTCGCCCGTAGTATCCAATATCGCCTTTAACGAAATCCGCCGCCTGAAAGAGGAGCACAAAAACATTCCGCTTTATGTGGTAACAGAAGATGTGTGTGCTTCCGGCTGCTACTACATCGCTTCAGCGGCCGATAAAATTTATGCCGACCCCACCAGCATTGTGGGCAGTATCGGCGTGATCGGGGGCGGCTTCGACCTCACCGGCCTGATGGACAAAATAGGTGTGAAACGCCGTTTGAAAACAGCCGGCAGCAACAAAGGCATGGGCGATCCTTTTACGCCTGAAACCCCCGAACAAACCCGCATTTGGGAAAATATGCTGGCCGACATCCATCAAGAATTTATCAAAGCCGTGAAGCTGGGCAGGGGCAGCCGTCTGAAAGACAAAGAAAATCCCGATGTATTCAGCGGCAGAATCTACACTGGCAACGAAGCGAAAAAAATCGGCCTGATTGACGACTACGGCAGCATATACAGCGTGTCGCGCGATGTGATCAAAGCACCGATGCTGGTGGATTACACACAAGAAGACAACTTCAGAAAGTTACTCAGCCGCAGCCTGCGTTCGGAAACTTCGGCATTGCTCGAATCCATCGGCAACCGTATTTGGTAATCTTTCCGGCAACGTGCAGTAACGCATGATGAAAATAAGTTGCCCGCTGTAAAACCGGCAAGCCGTCTGAACAGTATCTTTCAGACGGCTTGCCGGTTTTATGTATGGCTAAACTACTTGCTGAGTAACAAATCGCAGGGGCGGATGATATATCCGCCCCTGCAACATTACAGAGAAAAATTTCACTTGTATATCAGATCACTTACTTAACAACCGTTCCGCCATACTTGAGCCAAGCCCGAACATGACGAATATACTATTTTTAAGTTGATTGACTAAATAAGCACGCGTTCCGATAGTGCGCCTTAGCGGCTGCGTTTATTGCGCTCGTAAATCGGCATCACTTCAGGCAACATTTTGCGGATGGCTTCCATACGGTCTTTACTAGACGGATGGGTCGAGGCCAAAGTTGCCAAAGCACCGTGGCTGTGGCCGCCTACTTTTTCCATTTTTTCCCATACCGCAATCGCCGCTTGCGGGTTGTAGCCCGCTTCCGCCATCAAACGCACGCCGCCGGCATCGGCTTCACGCTCTTGGCTGCGTGAGAACGGCATATTCACGCCGTATTCGCTCAACAAAGCAGACGAAAGATTAACAGTATCGTTGCTTACCCCTGTTTTGGCTGCCAACACCGAACCGCCCACACCAACGGCAATATTGGTTAACACCTGCTGGCCGATGGCTTTCTTGCTGTGTTCCAACAAGGCATGGGTCATTTCATGGCCGACCACGGCGGCGATTTCATCGTCGTTCAGTTTCAAACGCTCAACCAAACCGGTGTACATAGCCATTTTGCCGCCCGGCATTGCCCAAGCATTCAGCTCGTTGGAGCGGATCACGCTCATTTCCCATTTGAAGGGAACGCCGGTTTGGTTCGCCCGTTCCGCATGGGGTTTCAAGCGGTTGAATACCGCATGAACACGCTTGGCCGTTTTGGAAGACGTATCCAAAGCACGCTGGCTACGCGCCTGATTCATCACTTGGGCGTAGTTTTTTGCCGCACCTTCATTTAAGGTTGCGCTGTCGTAACCGGCGATATCCGCCACAGAAGTACACCCTGAAACGGCCAATACGGCTGCACACAGCAAAGCACCGCTGCGTAATGCAAATGTTGATTTCATACCTGCTCCTAAATGTGTTGATGGCACCTGCGATTGTTTTTCAGACGGCCTTCCTACTCTTTCGGAAAGGCCGTCTGAATCTTAAGCGTATCGTCGGAAAGCATTACGACGACACGCCCTAAAAAACCCAAAAACAAACACCGTTACATTTGAATCGTACCGCGCACGGTAATGCTGATTTCTTCCGTTCCCGGTGCGGTCTGCTCCGGCACCGCCGTCGCAGCTTCGGCAGACACGGCTTTAGCCCGCATCACTTGTGCGGGTGCGCTGCTCACGGAGCGGTTGCCGATTTGTCCGAAATCCAAACGCACGATTTTGTAATTGCGGAATCCCATATTTTTGGTTAACGAATCGGCGCGGTCTCTGAAACGCTTCAGCGCAGCCTTGCTGACTTCGTCCACCGTATCTTCACGGCTTTGTTTCGACACCCTGAAAGTCAGGCTGTCCAGATTGGCCTCGCTGCGCGTTTCGGCAATCAGCTTGTTAACGGCTTCAAAATTTTTACTTTCCACCTGCAATACGGCCTGCTCTTCCCAACCTGTTTGGGTTTGCTTGCCCTTATCGGAAAATTCATAGCGAGGAGAAGCACTGCGGTGCAGCAATTCGGTTTTGAACTCATTCGATGTTGCCTTACGGGTAACATGATTGAGCTTTTTGATAAAATTGGCGCTGACTTCTTCCTGATTCTTGCCTTCTTCATGCACACGCAAGCGGGCGATTGCCGTATCGCGCAGCACTTCGATACTGGCACTCTCGGAAAATTCAACAACATTGTAGTGGAGTGTTTCTGCGGAAACAGGCAATGCGGCGGCCAACAAGGCGGCAAACAATGCAACGGGCTTCAACATTTTGTCTTTCCTGTTTTAAATGTTTAAAACGTTTTGAGCTTAATTTAGCATAATTTATTGATGTTTTTTGATAAGATGTGCGAAGCAGATAAAATGAAGATTAGCACATTTCTAAATTTTTATTAATTTTCTTTAATATATTCAGCAGCTTTCATGTTCTTCATCCGCAGACCGCATTCTATTTATGCGGCATTTTTTACATAAGATTTCACTTCAGGCTTTAAAGGCAAACCGATATAGTCAATCAACTTATTTTTAATACAAGTTGCAATAAGATGCAGACAGTGCAAACAGTACGGAACCGATTCTGTTGCCGCATTAACGGCTTACACCACCGTTCTCTTTGAGCTAAGGTGCGGCAACGCCGTCGTCAAAGTTAAACGGATTGACCATAGCGTTTGAATTGCAACCGCTTATCTAACGGTTGGTTAGTTCATGCTAAGAAAATGTGCCCGCATCTTCCCTATTTTCGGCACATTTGTTAAATTGTTACCCAATCCGACAAGCAGATGCGTTTACGGCGCAAGCGATTGTATTTCGGTGTGTGCCGTTAGCAGTATGCTGCAAAACCGATAGGCAAATAAACTTTATGTCTGCGACCGGCCTTGCCGCCGGGTATCAAAAATAAGTTCATTTTGCTATATGCACGCGGGTGCATCTGCAAGCATTTCAACTCACATGTGTCTTTGCAACGAACTGATTAAGATAATTGCGGCTTGATCCGATACCCTCTTCTTATTGCAGGCCGTCTGAAAAACCGAAACGGCTTTGCATCCGCCCGATAACCTTCTGCAATATACTGATCGAAGGTGCTTTTTTATGGGAAACAAGCACCACAGGAGAAAGTTTCAATGAAAAAACCTCTATTAAATATAAGCCCGCGCGAGGCCTTGCCGGTTTGCGCCTTGATTATCGCCACCATGGGCGTAACCATGATCGGTTTCGAATGGGTACCGCATTTGTCTGTGATATTGGTATTGTGCGGGCTTTTAGCGATGGGCAAATGGAAAGGTTTGTCGTTTAAAGATATGCAGGAAGGCATGGCTTCGGGCGTGATGTCGGGCATCGGTGCCATTTATCTGTTTTTCTTCATTGGTCTTTTGGTATCGGCCATGATGATGTCGGGGTCGATTCCCACATTGATGTATTACGGCTTCGACTTGATTTCGCCGAGCATCTTTTATCTTTCCGTATTTGTGCTGACTTCGATTGTCGGTATTTCCATCGGCAGCAGCTTAACCACCTGCGCCACGCTGGGCGTTGCCTTTATCGGCATGGGCAGCGCATTCGGAGCGAACCCCGCCATTGTTGCGGGTGCGGTGGTATCCGGCGCATTTTTCGGCGACAAAATGTCACCGCTTTCCGACACCACCAGCATTGCCGCCTCTATCGTCGGCATCGATTTATTCGAGCACATCCGCAATATGATGTTCACCACCGTGCCGGCTTGGATACTCACCGCTGCGATTTTGTGGATGCTCTCCGGCGATATCGCCCAAGCCGACTTATCCGGCGTACAAAACTTCCGTACCCAACTTGAAAACACCGGGTTGATTCACGCCTATACCCTGCTGCCCTTCGCCGTTTTACTCGCCTTGGTACTGAAAAAAGTTAACGCCATTTACGCCATCATCACCACCATCATCGTCTCACTCATCATTACCTACATACACAGCAGCCCGAGCATCGGCGAGCTTGGCGGCTATTTCTTCGGCGGCTACAAGCCTGCCGAAGGCTCGGATTTGGGCGAAGTGGGCAAATTGGTTTCGCGCGGCGGCATCAACAGCATGTTTTTCACCCAAACCATCGTTATTCTCGCCCTCAGCCTCGGAGGCTTGCTCAACACTTTAGGTATCTTGCCTGCATTGCTGTCGGCAATCAGCCACTTGCTCGTTAATGCCGGCAGAGCCACCTTTTCCGTGGCCGCCACTTCTTTGGGCGTAAACGTGTTGATCGGCGAACAATATCTCAGCCTGCTGCTGGCCGGAAACACCTTCAAGCCCGTTTACGAACGGCTCGGCCTGCATCCGCGCAATATTGCGCGCACGGTCGAAGATGCCGGCACCGTGATCAATCCGCTCGTTCCTTGGAGCGTGTGCGGCGTATTCATCAGCAATGTTTTGGGCGTGCCCGTTCTCGATTATCTGCCCTACGCTTTCTTCTGCTATCTGTGCCTGCTGCTTACCCTGATGTTCGGCTTTACCGGTTTCACGCTCAGCAAAGCAGACAAATAACAAAACAAGTGAGGCCGTCTGAAAAATGTTTTTCAGACGGCCTAAATTTTTTCAGACACCGGCACCTTCCTATGCCCTATTTCTACACACCTACCGCAAATCTCTGTCGCAAACGAACTTAACTTGCCGCATCGTGGCTGCCTCGTATCAAAAATAAGCAGATTGAGACCTTTGCAAAAACCCCATCTGCGGCGCATTTCTGCGTTGTGTGCTGCCCGCTCGTTTGCACCCGCTGTGCTGCTACGCCTTAAACTGCATCCACATCTGAGGTTTTTGCAAAGATCTCAGATTGAATATACACCACCGCCATTGCCTCACTTTCCACCTGTTTTCTATACAACCGGCTCGAGACTTTCTTCTCAAAAAATATCTACTATAAATAAAAAAGCAGAAATTAAAACCATTTGAATATTTTATTTAGCAAATCCAACTTCACAAATGTAAAAAAATAATTGAAACCGGAACAAAAAAAACATAAAAAAATAAATTTGCATGTATATTTATTCTGTATATTTTCTGTCTCTTATACA
>NZ_LGZA01000037.1:0-26937 GCF_001308005.1 Neisseria sp. 74A18 | reverse complement strand
AACTTATATTTTTTTATTACATAATTAATTTTTCTATCTTGATAATCTGAAACTACTTTCTTTATATCGATTTTTCTATAAAAATAAGGTATCAATGAATTTAATGCATTCAATGTTCGAAAATGACTATCAAATAAATCAAATTTTTTATTTACAATTAAATTATCCAAACAAGAACATTTTCCTAGGTCTAAGAACTGCTTATACGATATATCATCATCATAAAATTTTTCTTGAACTGATTTATCTGATGCAGCAAATAAAAGCATTGGAAATAATAAAGGAAACAATAAAAAGTTTTTCATAGTCATTTTAACTCCCAAAAATAAATAACCTTTGCACTCTCAAAATAATTGTGTTTACCAATAGCATCCCCTTTATGCCATAAAGTTACATGGCCACTTGCCCCAAAATCTTTAGAATCTCTAGGAAGCATTGCATAAATACCTTTTCTATCTCCAATCTTCAAAGCAATATCATTTAACTGTTTAGGGTTTTCAATTACAACATCAGGTTTGCCAAAATTCTTTTTCAACCAATTAATCATATTAACCGCACTTGTTAATACACCTTTTCCTTTCAGTTGCCCCATCTGAATATTGTATTCTTTACTTCTTCCAAAATTTATACCTCCATTTAAAAGGCCTAAAGATAATCTTGTAGCACATGCATTACCAAATGTATTTTTATCATAATCAGTACCAAATATTGACCTAAATACCTCAGGAGCAGGTAAATCATCAGTTCCCATGGCATTTTTAGGATAGCCAGCATAAACGTCTGACCATTTCGGACGTTTGACCGTTAAAGTACGTTGAATGTTACCCGCTCTTGCTATCACATTAGACATCATTCTTCTCCCAAAATAAAAATCTTATTATTTTTCAAAACATTTTTGACGATGGCCTGCCCTTCATTATTTACCGTACCCGATACAGGCAATTCTTCAGTACCATGTTCTCCTTCATACTCAATAACAGCATCTACCGTTTCTCCTGCCTGATAATTTTCAGTAACAATGTGTAGATTCACATCAACATAGTGTATTGATTTTTCATCTAATTTGGCATTTCCGTCACCATATGACCAGTAAAGTTCAACAATTTTCTTAACTTTTTTATCTTCCTTTTGGTCGCCGACTGCCTGTGATACTTGGTTTATCCCGATACCATCATTAACAAACATCCTATTCTGTGAAGCAATCAACCTTGCACCACAGGCAGTCTGCATACCTTCCAAAGCCGCAGGCTGCCCCATAAAGAAAACTTTTTCCGTCCCTTCGATTATTGGATACACACCTTTACATTTTGGGCAAGAAACCAAATCACCCACCAAAGCAACATTTTTTCCGTCAACTACAATCATGCTTGAAGCGTGAATAACATTACCGCCATGTGTAGTCGCATCCCCCATCACTATAACGTTACGAATCATCTCATCTCCTTAACCCGTTAAAATTACATTTATTTTTTCAGACGGCCTTTTCCAACAACGCCTCGACAACTTCTTCCATCTTCATAAAGCGCGAGCCTTTCACCAACACGTTCGCCCCTTGCGGCAAATCATGCGCCAGCACTTGAATCAGCGGGTCTTTGTCGGCGAACCACAGGCCGTTGCCGCCGAAGTTTTCTGCCGCGTGCGCGCTGTCGTTGCCGACAAAATAGGCCGCTTCGATGCCTTTGCTGCGGGCGTATGCGCCCACTTCGGCGTGCATGGCGGCGGCTTCGTCTTCGCCGAGTTCGCCCATATCGCCCATCACAAACACGCGCGGGGCGGGGAGTTGGGCGAGTACGTCGATGGCAGCTTTCATGCTGTCGGGGTTGGCGTTGTAGGTATCGTCGAGCACGGTTGCGCTTTTGATGCCTTTTTTGATATTCAGACGGCCTTTGATGTTGGCAAAACCGGCGAGGCCGTCTGAAATTTCTTGCAGGTTCAGTCCGGCTGCTTGGGCGAGTGCGGCGGCGGCCACGGCGTTGTGGACGTTGTGTTTGCCGGGCACGGGCAGTTTGACGGCGGCGCGCTGGTTGCCGCACACCAAATCAAATTCGCAGGAAAGCGGTTTCAACACGATATTTTCCGCATGGATACCGCCTTCTTCCGCACCGAAAGTTTGGCATTTCAAGCCTTGTGTTGCGGCTTGAAAAACAGCGGCATTCGGGTCTTGGCAGGGAATCAGGGCGAGGCCGTCTGAATCCAGCCCTTGATAAATCTCGCTTTTGGCTTTGGCAATATCGCCCACGCCGTCGAAACCGCAGCCGACATGGGCACGCAGGGCGTTGTTAACGAGCGCGACATCGGGCTTGGCAATGCGGGTCAGCTCGGCCAACTCGCCGAAGTGATTCATACCCATTTCAATCACGGCATAGCGGTGCGCGGGCGTGAGCTTGAGCAGAGTGAGCGGCAGGCCGATATGGTTGTTGAAATTGCCCGCCGTCGCCAGCACGGCCTCTTCGCCGAAACGGTGGCGCAACACGGCGGCCAGCATTTCTTTGACGGTGGTTTTGCCGGATGAACCGGTGATGCCGAACACAAACGGGTTGATATTTTCCCGCCACGCGCGCGCCAAATCTTGCAGGGCTTTGAGCGTATCGGCCACTTTCAACGCACCCGGCAGAGCGGCGCAATCTTCGCGCGACACCACGGCCGCAGCCGCACCTTGTGCCAATACGTCTGCCACAAAATCATGTGCGTCGAAGCGTTCGCCCGCCAGTGCGAAAAAGACATCGCCGCTTTGAATATCGCGGCTGTCGGTAACGATGCGTTTGACGGTTTGGTTGTCAGACGGCATCGGTAGGTTTAGGGTTTGGCAGATGAAGTTTAGGTCTAAGGGTTTCATGTTGGTTTTAAGTTTTCTTTATTAAGCCTGTCGGCACTTCACATTATTTATAAACACTTTTTCATTGATTGGATAAGTACTTTTGATGTAATATCAGAAATGACATGACCGTCGCCTCTGCACAAACATTGTGTACGCGGCGGTTTTTATTTTTGCCATAAATCCCATTCTCTATAATTCTCAAACAAACCGAACTTGGTCAAACTCACTTTACTGCTTTCCTTACGTTCGGGAAATTCACGCATCAAATCATCAAATCTCTCAGACCAATTCGAATTGGGGCAAAGTATTTTTATCATTTTCTGCATAATGCAGAAATAGAAAAAAGGTTGTTTGCTATCAATCTGCTTCCAGTATTGATCTTGAGCTATCGGTGCGGAAGAGCGCGAAATTTTGATGTTCCACAAACGGTCGTGATGGGCTGCAATATTGCGTATTTCATTTAAGCTGTTCAGCCATTGTGTAAAAATATCTCCGTTTGCTGCACCATATTTTCGAGCAATCTTATTTTTATCATCATGCTTCAATCCGCCGTACAGCCAAGTCATCGCACCGAAATCCCATAAACAGCTTGCCGCCCAAATCGGCAGACAGCCATATTTTTCCATATTGTGCTTGAGTAGCAACAAATCCCTTTTTTCAGCTTGGCGTACCAACTTTTCAAACCGTTCCAACCATTCTTCATGGCCTGTTTTGTCGCTATTTTTATTTGGCCGCTTCGTAAAATTACCGTGCAGGTAATCCGGATTGGTATGTGCCATCGGATCACGCTCTCCCAAAAGATGAACGATATCTACTTTAACAGCCGTTTCGATCCTTTCAAGTGCATCCAAAGCCGAGAAGCGCAGTTTTTTATCAAACAAATACAACGACAATACCGTTTCAAAGTCACTTTCTTCAGAAAAATCATCCAACAGTTTTTCTTGTGAAGCATCCCATTTTCGAAAAACATGAAAATATCCGCTTAACCGGTAATAACCTATCCGGCTCAAATATTTTTCTGCCCTCGCAGTATCCTGAACATTCATTCCCCTATTTTGCAAAAGCCTTACCAAATCTGAGAAATCACGCCAAGGCTTTAACTCGGCATATTTATTTTCTTGATTATGATTCATATACTTAAATTTAATTATAAGTAGTATTTTTTATTCAGACGGCCTATCTACTCTGATCAATCAACGGATAAGGATTCACCGCACCGCTTGGCAAATAAACGCCGTAGTGCAGATGCGGGCGGGTGTTTTTGGCATTGCCGGTTTTACCGACATAACCGATCACTTCGCCCGCTTTCACGCGGCGGTAGAGTTTGCGGCCGGCGAATTTGTCCAAATGGGCGTAGTAATGCCACGCGCCCGGGCCTTGTATGCCGACCACTTTGCCGCCCAAGCGGTTTTTGCCGAGTTTGGTCACGATGCCTGCCGTGGTGCTGCGTACCGGCGTGCCTGTTTTGGCGAAAATATCCACACCTTCGTGTTTGCGGCCGCCGCTACGCGGTGCATGCCAACTGTCGTCGAAAGAATGGCCTTTCACGGGGTTGATCAGGCTTTGCTCGGTGGGCGCGGGCATGGCTCTTAGTGCAGCTAATTCTTGGGTTGGCCGCGGGGCGTGTTTGGTTTGGCAGCCCCATAGGAAGATCAGGGCGACGGCGAAGCATAAGTTGCGTTTGAAGTGTGTTTGCATGGTCTCGGCTCTACTTATGTTGTGAAACGGCGGAATGTTTTCAGACAGGCATCATGCTCTTAATAACTACCGAATTTCCCGTAACGCTGATAATCGGAAAATAAAAACACTGCAACCGTTTTGCCGTTTTTTCGATACGGATAAAACAATTCGTAATTGCCTTCCTGTGCAACAAACTCGATTTCATTCGAATTGTTTTGGAACGTTTTTTGCAGGTATTCCCGCTCACGCAAATCGGCGCTATGCAGATAATCTGCTTTTCTGATGATTTCCTGACGATCATCGACACGCTTATAAACCAGCGTATCTTGCGGCTGCTTGTCTGTTGCCGAGGCTGCATTGACCGCTTCGGAAAAATCTTCCAAAGTGCGACTGCCGAAGCCCAAATACACCGGCGTTCCATTGATGGTATCAGGCACAATCACGGCTACGCTTTTGAAAGCCGTGTCTTGCTTTTCCATCAAATTCAGATAATTCGCCGTGTTTTGTATATAAGGCAGCTCAAAACGGTAATCCGCCATGGCTTGCGTTTGGGCGGGGTGCTGTTTTACGAGCTTTTCTGCCGACTGTATCAATATCTGCTGTTTCTTCTGCGCAGTCAGATAATTGCCGCCAAACAACACCGCAGCCAGCAAGGGAAATACCAGTAACAACATATACAGCAGTTTCTTACCGCTGCGAATCTCGCTGCCGCCCTCCCCTCGTTCGGCAATGCGGGTCAGGTTCAGCATGATATTCAGCATCAATGCTCCGGCCATCAGCGAAATAATGCCTAAGATGCTGAAACCGAAAGTTTCCGTGAGGTGTTGGCGGAACACTTTCAGGCCGAATACCTGTATCAAGATAAAAGCGAACACCCAATATCCGAGCAAAACTATCGACACCAACCCGATGATATTGCTGAGTTTAACCAGTTTTTTTGTATCCATTGCGCTATCCTTGTTTTTCAGACAGGCATTACTTATATGCCTGTCTGAAAACTACCTTCCCGCCAAAGCTTTCTGCGCTTCGTCAAAATCGGAAAAATAGTGCTTCTGACCCTGCACGTCCTGATAGGTTTCGTGGCCTTTGCCGGCAATCAGGATGATGTCGTTGGCGGCGGCGTGTTTAACCGCGTATTCAATGGCCGAGCGGCGGTCTGTTTCGACGTGTTCGGGTTGAGGCACGGCGGGGAGGATGTCGTTGATGATGTCGGCCGGTTCTTCCATGCGCGGGTTGTCGCTGGTCACGACGACTTTATCCGCGCCGGCCACGGCAGCCGCACCCATCAGCGGGCGTTTGCCTTTGTCGCGGTTGCCGCCGCAGCCGAACACGCACCACAGGTTTGCGCCTTGCGGTTTGATTTCCTGCAAGGTGGCAAGTGCTTTTTCGAGGGCATCGGGGGTGTGGGCGTAATCGACGACGACCAGCGGTTTGCCGGTGTTCATGATGCAGTCCATACGGCCGGTGGCGGGGCGGATTTGGGCAAGCACGCGCAATACTTCGGCCAACGGGTAGCCTGCCGAACACAATACGCCGACGCACGAGGCAAGGTTTTGGGCGTTGAAGCGGCCAAGCAGGCGTGTTTTGACTTCGCCGCCGCCCCACGGGGTATCGAGCTGTACGGTCATGCCGTCTGAAGAAGCTTCAAAATGGGTGATGCGGATGTCGGCCTGTTCTGCAAAGCCGTAACCGTACACGTTTAATTCGGGGCGTTCTGTTTTCAGACGGCCTGCCAGTGCTGCGCCGAACGGGTCGTCCACATTAATCACGGCGTGTTGCAAACCTTGCCAGTAAAACAGGCGGGATTTGATTTCGCCGTAGGATTCCATGCTGCCGTGGTAGTCGAGATGGTCGCGGGTGAGGTTGGTGAACACGGCCGTCTGAAAAGGCACGCCGTTAACGCGGAATTGGTCGAGACCGTGGCTGGACACTTCCATCGCTACGGCTTTTGCGCCTTGCTGTTTGAACCGGTACAGCAGGGTTTGCACGGATACGGGGTCGGGCGTGGTGTGGGTGGCTTCCTGCAATTCGCCCCAAAAGCCGTTGCCGACGGTGCCGATGATGGCGCATTTTTCATCCAGCAAATCCGCTGCTTGCGCCAGCCATTGGGTAACGGAGGTTTTGCCGTTGGTGCCGGTTACGCCCCAAACTTTGAGGCCGTCTGAAAGATTGCCGTACACTTGGCCGGCCACGATTCCGGCGCGGGTTTTCAGGTTTTTGATGCCTTGGTTGGGCACGTTCCATTCGGGATTCCACGCGAATTTGCCGTCGTCGTCCCAAAAAACAAAAGCCGCGCCGTTGGCTACGGCAGCGGGGATATACTCGCGCCCGTCGGTGTATTCGCCCTGACAGGCAATGAAAATGTCGCCTTGTTTGATTTTACGGCTGTCTGAATGCAACAAACGCCCTGCTGCGTTTTCACACAGCAAGGGCGGTAAGTCGGTTTCAGCTAAAGGAACTAAGTCGCTGAACATATTGTTTACTCTTTAATTTTTGGAGGCCGTCTGAACGGGTACATCTTTTAAGGGTTTGGTAGGCGATACGCCGAGAATATTCAGGCTGCCGCTCATGATGCCTTTGAACACGGGGCCTGCTACCACGCCGCCGTAGTAGCCGTTAGCCGTCGGTTCGTCCACTGTTACCGCCACAATCACGCGCGGTTTGTCGGCAGGGGCGAAACCGATGAAGGTGGCAACGTGTTTGTCGCTGGCATAACGGCCGTTAACCAGTTTGCGCGCGGTACCGGTTTTCGCGCCGACATCAAAGCCGTCCACCGCACCCATAGTGCCGGTGCCGCCTTTTTCGGTAACGGAAACCATGATGTTACGCACCGCACGGGCGGTTTCGGGTTTGATAATCTGCACGCCTTTGGGCGGAGCCACTTGTTTTTCAAAGCTCACCGGCAGCAGTTCGCCGTCGTTGGTCAGGGCAGTGTAGGCACGCGCCAGTTGCAGCAGGCTCAACTGCAAACCGTAGCCGAACGACATGGTGGCCTGCTCGATCGGTTTCCAATTTTGCCACTTACGCAACAAGCCGGGGGTTTCGCCGGGGAAGCCCGAATGCATGCGCTGACCTACGCCCAAGCTCTGATAAAACGTGTACATTTCTTCAGGCTTGAACATGGCCGACAGCTTGCTGGTACCGACGTTGGAAGACTTCTGCATCACGCCGCGCACATCCAATGAAGGATACACATGGGTGTCGCGCACGGTGGCAGGGCCGATTTTGTAAGGATGGGTGTTGAGAAGGGTGTTCACGTTTACCTTGCCGGCATCCAAGGCTTTGGCTATCGGGAACGGTTTCATGGTCGAACCCGGCTCGATCATATCGGTAACGGCGCGGTTGCGGCGCTGCTCGCTGCCCGCTTCGCCCGGATTGTTCGGGTCGTAGGCGGGGCTGTTGACCAACGCCAAAATCTCACCGGTTTGCGCGTCCAACACAATGGCGCTGCCCGCTTTGGCACGGTGGTGGTCAACGGCTTTGTTCAGCTCGTCGTAGGCCAGCGTTTGGATGCGCTGGTCGAGCGACATTACCATATCGTGGCCGTTTTGCGGGTCGCGGTTGCGCGGCGAATCGAGGCTGTCGACGATATTGCCTTTATTGTCGCGCAGCACCACTTTGGCACCGTTTTTACCGTGCAAATCGTCTTCGCGCGCCAGCTCCAAACCTTCTTGGCCTTTGCCGTCGATATTGGTAAAGCCGATCACATGGGCAAAGAGGTTGCCCATCGGGTAATGGCGTTTGGATTCTTTTTGGAACGCCAAACCTTTAATACCCAAAGCGGCCACTTTATCGGCGGTTTCTTTGCTCAACTGGCGTTTCAGATAAATGAAGTCTTTGTCTTTCTTCGCCAAGCGCGCTTCAATGGTTTCAACCGGCACGCCGATTAAGGCGGAAAGTTTGGCCAGCTGCTCGCCGGTCGGCTGGATATCCATGCCGGAAGGTACGGCATACAGCGATTCGGTGGGCGCACTCAAGGCCAGTGTTGCGCCGTTGCGGTCGGTAATCGTACCGCGCGACGCAGGCAGGGTGATGGTGCGCACGAAACGCTGGTCACCCTGATTTTTCAGAAATTCATGTTGGGTGGTTTGCAGATACACGCCTCTGCCTACCAATGCCGCAAAAGCCAATGCCAATCCGCCCAGCACAAACGCAATCCGCCCGTTGGTAGAAACGGGTTTTTTTGCCTTCGGCTGCTTAGACAGCATCTGCGGCTTATATTCGTTTTTGATTAACATAGCAACTTCTCTTTTTTATTTCAGCAACTTGCCGTGCTGTTATTTACTTCATTTCAATCATGCGGGTGTCTGCTGCGCTCGGAGGCTGTAATTTTTGTTTTTGGGCTGCTTCTTTAATCAATTTATGATTCGACAACTTGGCCTGCTCGAGCTTCAAACGCGCATAATCCTGATCAAGCTGGATTTCGTGCTTTTGGGCTTTATCCAGCGAAATGTAGTATTGGCGCGACTGGTCTTGCACGGTAACCACCGCCAAACCCGACAACAACGCCAACACCAGCAAAATCACATTCAATTTATTCATATTTTTTCAGACGGCCTTCCGACTGCATCTGCCTTTTCAGACGGCCGGTTGTACTTCAAACTTGCCGCTTGTGCGCTCGGCCACACGCAATATGGCCGAACGTGCGCGCGGATTGGCTGCGGTTTCTTCTTCGCTTGGCTTAACCGCCTTGCCCACCGCCTTCAAAGGCGGCTGCGGCAAATCAGCTTCCTTCACCGCCGCCCAACGCGGCAGCTGCGGAGGCTGCGAATACTGCTTGACAAACTGCTTCACAATGCGGTCTTCCAGCGAGTGAAACGCAATCACAGCCAGCCTGCCGCCCTCTTTCAGACGGCCTGTAACCTGCGGCAAAACTTCTTTTACTTCTTCAAGCTCACGGTTGATGAAAATCCGAACGGCTTGGAACGTCCGGGTCGCCGGATCTTGACCGCGCTCACGAGTACGGACGTTTTGCGCCACGAGCTGCGCCAGCTTGCGGGTTGTATCGATGGGTGCCGTTTCGCGTTGCGAAACAATGGCGCGCGCAATTTGGCGACTAAACCGCTCTTCACCATAATTCTTAATTACCTCGTGCAATTCCTGTTCATCGGCTGCGGCAATCCATTCCGCCGCCGACATTCCTCTCGTGGGATCCATACGCATATCCAGCGGCGCATCAAAACGGAAACTGAATCCGCGCTCCGCTTCGTCTATCTGCGGCGACGAAATGCCCAAGTCAAACAATGCGCCGTCGATTTTCTCAATGCCCAGTTCGTCTAAGGCCGTCTGAAAAGTAGCAAAGCCGTTGTGCACCACGCTCACGCGTTTGTCTTGCGCCGCCATTTCGTTTGCCACCGCAATGGCCTGCGGGTCTTTGTCGAACACCACCAAGCGGCCTTCTTCGCCCAACTTCGACAAAATCAGGCGGGAATGCCCTCCCCTGCCGAACGTGCCGTCCACATAAATACCGTTCGGGCGGATATTCAAAGCATCAACCGCTTCATGCAGCAGCACGGTTACATGCTGTAAAGGTTCACACATACTCACAGCTGTAAATCCGTTTGGCTTAATTGGAAGGCCAGCTCGTCGGGATCAATATCCAAAGCCTGATTCATCTCAGCCTCCCAATGTTCGCGACCCCACAACTCCAAGCGGTTGGCGCGGCCGACCAATGTTACTTCTTTATCGAAATCCACGCGGCGGCGCAAATTGGCAGGCAATAGCACACGGCCGGCGGTATCCAGCTCCAACGTATCGGCATTGTGCAGCAACAGGTTTTGGTAACGCTGCAAAGTCGGATTGCCCGCCACCTTCAACGACAACAACTGCTCCGCAACCTTGCCCCATTCCGGCTCGGGATAAATCAGCAGGCGGCTGCGCGAATCCAGCGTTGCCACCACGGCCGGTGTGTAATGGCGCAGCAAAAGCTCGCGGAACTTGGCAGGAATCGCCAACCGCCCTTTGCTGTCTATGCTCAACTCGTGAACGCCACCAAACACTTTATCCCACTCCGTCAATAAAATCGGGCAAATCAGACACTTTGACACACATTGCCCCACATGCCCACACTATATGAAATTTTGCAGATACGGTCAAATCGGCTTTTCCGAAAAAATAACCTTTCAGACAAACACTTACCCCTAAAAAAAGTGGCCCGCAGGCCGTTTGGAAAAGATATATAAGTGCATAAAACACTACATATAGTGTAGTTCGATTTCATAAACTACTACATTTAGTAAAAACACCACGCAAAACACGCTATTTCTATACGCGCTATAATATGCCCGCTTACGTTTAAAATTTACACTATCTAACATTCATGAACCCGCAATTGCCCGCCCCCTCCGCAACAGCCGCAGCCTCCTCCCAAGCCCTGCAAAATCTGATTGCCGAAGAAATCCGCCAAAACGGTAACTTCATTCCGTTCTCCCGTTTTATGGAACGGGCTCTTTATGCCCCGCACTACGGCTATTACACCGGCGGCGCACACAAAATCGGCGCGGCAGGCGACTTCATTACCGCTCCGACCTTGTCTCCGCTATTCGGCCAAACCTCAGCCCGCCAAATCGCCGCCCTATTGCCGCAAACCGCAGGCAACATCTACGAATTCGGCGCAGGCACGGGCGAGTTGGCCGCCACGCTGCTGCAACAGCTTTCAGACGGCCTTAGCAACTACTACATTATTGAAATATCGAATGAATTAGCCGAACGGCAAAAACAGCATATTCTGAAAAAAGCCCCCCATGCTGTCGAAAAAGTTATCCACCTTACCGAACTTCCCGATACCTTCGACGGCATCATCATCGGCAACGAAGTGCTGGATGCCATGCCTTGCGAAATCATTAAACATGAACACGGCGGCTTTTGGCAGATAGGCGTGTCTTTAGAAAACCAATCGTTTATCCAAACCGCCCGCCCTCTGGTGCAAGAAGAACTGCTCAAAGCCGCCGCGGAATACTTCCCCGCGTCCGAGCCGTACACCAGCGAATTGCACCCCGCCCAACACGCCTTTATCCGCACCCTTGCCGAAAAACTCGTGCGCGGCGCCATGATTTTTGTCGATTACGGTTTCGATGCCGCCCAGTATTACCACCCGCAACGGCACATGGGCACGTTCATCGGCCACTACCGCCACCACACCGTACACGACCCGTTTTTCCACGTCGGCCTTACCGACCTGACCGCCCATGTGAACTTTACCGATATCGCTTTGGCAGGTACCGATGCCGGATTGGACTTAATCGGCTACACCACCCAAGCCAATTTTCTGCTCAATCTCGGTATTACCGAAATGCTGGCGCAAACCGCCGCACCCGATTCCGCCGACTATATCCGCGAAACCGCCGCCGTACACAAGCTGGTCGGCCAGCATGAAATGGGCGAATTGTTTAAAGTAATCGCCTTCGGGCGCGACATTGATGTTGACTGGCAAGGCTTTATGTTTGGCGACATCTGCCACAAATTGTGAATACAAAGCGCGTACGAGGCCGTCTGAAAAAAGCATGGCAAACAAGCGGCATATGGTTTTCAGACGGCCCCCATGTTGTTCACACACAATAAATTGATATTTTTTCCTATAAAAATCAAACAAAAACAAAAGAAATACCGCAAATCGGTTGCCTGACCGAAAAAAAACCGTATAATCACGCTTTCACGAAACGGCGAATTAGCTCAGTCGGTTAGAGCAGAGGAATCATAATCCTTGTGTCCGGGGTTCGAGTCCCTGATTCGCCACCAAATTTCGGGGGTATAGCTCAGTTGGTAGAGCGCTTGCATGGCATGCAAGAGGTCAGCGGTTCGATCCCGCTTACCTCCACCAAATAAAAAAAGACTTGGTAAACATACCAAGTCTTTTTTTATTTGGTTATACCAGCGGTTTTGACTCACAAGCAGGCTGAGACCTTTGCAAAACCCTCAGATGCGGATGCAGTTCAAGGCGTAGCAGCGCAGCGAGTGCAGACATATCAAATAGATAGGCAAACGAGCGAGCAGCGCACAACGCAGAAATGCGCCGCAGATGGGGGTTTTGCAAAGGTCTCAAGCTGACACAAAGCTGTTCAATTGCTTTGCACAAACCTACCTACCATTCATTTGGCTCACTTAAATATAGTCAATCCAACTTAACTTTTACTACATCCTTGCTGCGCCTTACACCAAAAATAAGTTTATTTGCCATGGCGTTCCGGTACCCGTACCACAACGGTATTGGCAAAATAATCCTGCAATGTGCGCCGGTTTTTAGCCGGATTAAACAGCATCGACAAACAAACCAGCCACACAACCGTCGACAACGAATTGGCAATATAATCTGCTGTAAAGCCGTCTTTTCCTGCCATAAACACCAGCAAATAGGCAACAACCATCACAGCCAATGTCAGCACGACGTTAAAGCCCACTTCTCGCACCATCACGGCATACCAAAAACCCGGGTTGGTTCCGTCATTTTTCAACAGCCGTATTTTCATGATTTTTTTACCGATGGATTGACCGTGGCGGCTCAACATCCAGCACTGTACGACCGTATAGCCCAATAAAATCAGCAAACCTGCCCCGATCCATATATTGCCCCAATCGGTGGTTCCCACAAGATAAGCAAAATTTTCTTCTGCCGTCATTTCGGCGTTTGCACTTACCGACAACATAATAAAGGCTAAAAAAATAGGCACAAAGGCCAAAACCGTAAATAAAGTATTCAACAAATAGGCAACAATACGGCTCTTGGGTGTGGCAATTTCTACGTCAATCACTTCTTCGGAAGGTAAAGGTAGGTTTTGTTGATGGTTTTCATACATATCGAAAGACACTCCGTTAAACGGTAGAAAATAAAATAATGGTTAACACCGCTGTGTTTTTATTACATTACCACAAAAAAGCCTTTACTTTTACCGGCCTCGGCGTTAAAACGCTAGTTTGATAATTTTAACGATTTTGTAAACAATTTTTCTTATTTTTTTATTTTTAAGGAGCAAACAATGAAAGTAGGATTCGTCGGCTGGCGCGGCATGGTCGGCTCGGTGCTGATGCAGCGCATGCAGGAAGAAAAAGATTTCTCACACATCCCCGAAGCCGTATTTTTCACCACCTCCAACGTAGGCGGTGCCGCCCCCGATTTCGGCCAAGCAGCCAAAACCCTGCTGGATGCCAACGATATCAACGAACTGGCCAAAATGGATATCATCGTTACCTGCCAAGGCGGAGATTACACTAAAGCCGTGTTCAAACCTTTGCGTGAAAGCGGTTGGAACGGTTACTGGATTGATGCCGCTTCTTCTTTACGCATGGACGACAACGCCGTCATCATTCTCGATCCCGTTAACCGCAACGTTATCGACGAAGCCCTGAAAAACGGCGTGAAAAACTACATCGGCGGCAACTGCACCGTATCGCTGATGCTGATGGCTTTGGGCGGTTTGTTCCAAAACGACTTGGTCGAATGGGCTACAAGCATGACTTACCAAGCCGCATCGGGTGCGGGTGCGAAAAACATGCGCGAACTGATTGAAGGCATGGGTGTCATCCATCACGAAGTGAAAGCCGAATTGGCCGACCCTGCCGGAGCGATTCTCGATATCGACCGCAAAGTATCCGATTTTCTTCGCAGCGACAGCTACCCAAAAGCCAACTTCGGCGTACCGTTGGCGGGCAGCCTGATTCCGTGGATTGATGCCGATTTAGGCAACGGCCAATCGAAAGAGGAATGGAAAGGCGGCGTTGAAACCAATAAAATTCTCGCGCGCAGCAGCAACCCCATCGTTATCGACGGCCTGTGCGTGCGCGTGGGCGCAATGCGCTGCCACAGCCAAGCCATCACGCTTAAATTGAAAAAAGATTTGCCGGTAGAAGAAATCGAAAAACTGCTGGCCGAAGCGAATGATTGGGTAAAAGTAATCCCCAACCAAAAAGAAGCCAGCATGCACGAGCTGACTCCCGCCAAAGTAACCGGCACATTAAGCGTGCCCGTGGGCCGCATCCGCAAACTGGGCATGGGCGGCGAATACATCAGCGCGTTTACCGTAGGCGACCAGCTTTTGTGGGGGGCGGCCGAGCCGCTGCGCCGCATGCTGCGGATTGTTTTGGGTAATTTAGATTAATCGCCTGTCGAAACGAATAATAATGAAAGCAACGGTTTTTTTACCGTTGCTTTTTTATTGAGTTAGAAAACTTCGGCTATGCCGCCCCTTATATAGTCAATCAACTCAATTACAGCATACTCCCGATTTTTCAGACGGCCTCACTAAAAGTTAATGCCATATTTTCAATGCAGGCTGGGGTGTAACCGTATAACCGCTGCGGCGCAGCTGTTCGATCAGGCCTTCGCTGCTGACGAGATGCCCCATACCTACCGCGATTAATGTTTTCTGCTTGGCGGTATTCTTTTTGATTTCCGGCATCCACGCACGGTTGCGGGCAGAGAGCAGATCCTGTTCCATCCATTTGCGTGCGGCCGCAACATATTTCGGCTGCATACGGGGTTTCGACAATTGTTTATCCATATACACCGAAGCATCTTTAAAGCGGTTTTCCACATACAGCCGGTGCAAAGTGCGCACATCGGCGTCATCCTGTGCCTGATGTTTGACCACGCTTCTCAACAATGCCAACGCCAAATCATCAGACAGCTTTTCCGAATGATCGAACACATCTTGAATGGTTTCCAAATGGCCGCGCGGCTTGCCTGATTTTTGCGCGGCCTGTGCCAACAAAATATCTGCCCCTTTTTCGGCGCTGTATCCTTTCGGGTGCCGCTCGATCGCCGCCAGTACGGCTGCCCACGGTTTCAGGTTTTCCAATACGGGAGAAAAAGCCGATAAAGCGGGAGAACGGTCGAAATAGCGTTTCAATCCGGCAAAATCCTTTTCGCCTAAAGCCTCCCGCAATGATTTCGGCGAAATCATTTTCTGCCCCATGTAAGCCGCTATTTCTTCTGCGGCCTGTTCATCGGGCAGCATATCCACTTCGGTAACCAACTTGTCGGTTTGGTTGAGCAAAGCTTTGGCCTGCGCGCTCAACTGTTTGTTTTCTTTACCGAGGTGTATGGTGCCGAGCAGGTAGGAATCGGGTTGGCCTGCTTTACTGATTTTCCAAAGATTGCTGGTTAATTGGGGCGTATGCCAGTTGAACGCGGCAGATTCCGCATGGGCGAACGGCAGACTTACCAACAGGGCGCATGCGCCTGCAAATTTGATGAAATGTTTTTTGAAACCGACCATCTTTGTACTCCCATTGTGTTGTCTTGTTAAACAGATTGAGACCTTTGCACCCGAATACAGTTCAAAGTGCGGCAGCACAGCGATTGCAGACACATCATACACAAGGCTAAGCGGGCGGGCAGCGCACAACGCGCAAATGCGTCGCAGACAGTGTTTTTGCAAAGATTTCAATAAGTTGATTGGCCATAGAATACGTTGTTCAGACGGCCTTAGGAAAGCTTACCACAGCCCCAAGGCTGTCAGGCAGATTTCGCGCTGGCCTTTCTGCGGGGCAATCACCCGTTGCGGCAGCTCCAGCGAATATGTCTGCCCGCTGCGTTCGGCTTCTAAAACGCGGAAGCACAGCAAGCCTGCCAAGCGGTCTTTAGATGTGCCGGCGGGGTAATCCAAATAAGAAATCACGGTATTGCGGACGGCGGTTTGCTGTTCTTCAAAACGCTTATCCAGCATTTGGCCGGTTTTTGCATAGGTTTTCCAAGCCACATGCTGCAACGACGCGCCTTCTTGATGAGGCTGCAAATAAGACAAATCGTCGCCTCCCTGCACGGGCGGGCGTTTGCGGTCGGTTTCGCCGCCGTGCTCGCGGCCGTCGGGCAGCTCATGGGGAATCGGCGCGGGAAACACCACCGCATCACTCGGCCAATGCCAAACGCACTGCACCATGCTCATGCCGAACGGTGCAACGGCGGCGGTACGCAACGGCGGTACGCGCAAATAGCCGCGCATCAACGCAGGAATTTGCCATCGGTACACAGAGAGGCCGTCTGAAACAATATGCCAAGGCTGCCAGAGTTTGTCGTCTGTTTTGTCTGCACGGAGAAAATCATCTTCGCTGCACAGCCACAGCCAGCGGCGGCGGGTGTTTTTTGTGGCAGTGAGCGACAAAACCGCCGTGCCGCCGGCAAACACTTCGTCCGGCATGGAAACGTCTATCTGCATATCGAGCAGCTGGCGTAAATTAAGCAGCACGGCTACCGCCAAAAATCCGGCCAGCCAAAATGCGGCGGCATAAGCCAGATTCGCCTGATAATTCAATCCTACCAGCCACAACAGCAAAACCGTTGCCAGCAGGCCGACACCCAAACGGGTGGGGCGGCAATGCAGCGCGGCCAAATCGGGAGAACGCTTGCTTGCAACGGTTTTTCGAGAATTACGCAACGGCCACATGGTTCAGCAAATCTTCAAGAATCTGTGCACCGGTCAGCCCCTGTTGCACGGGTTGTAAACGGTGGTTCGCTACCGGCACCCACACGGCTTTGATGTCTTCCGGCAACACATGCCCGCGCCCTTGCATAAACGCCCACGCTTTGGCGGCATTGATTACGGCCAAGCCCGCACGCGGGCTTAACCCCAGCACAAAACGCCCCGGCTGGCGCGTGGCCTGAACCAAACGGTACACATAATCGGCGGCCGCTTGGGCGAATTTCACCTGTGCGGCCTGCTGTTGCCATTGCAGCAGAGTCTGTGCATCGCACACGGCCTGCAATGCGGGCAACGACCGACGGCGATCTCCCTGAAAATAAAGCTGTTTTTCGGCTTCGGCAACAGGATAGCCCATACTCAGGCGCATCATGAAGCGGTCGAGTTGGGATTCGGGCAGCGGAAACGTACCCAGCTGCTCGGTCGGGTTTTGCGTTGCCACCACGATAAACGGCTCGGGCAGCGCATAGGTTTTACCGTCCACCGATACCTGATGCTCTTCCATCGCTTCCAGCAAGGCGGATTGCAGTTTGGGAGAAGCGCGGTTGATTTCGTCGGCCAATAAAAAAGAATGGAACACGGGGCCGGGGTGAAACTCGAAACGGCCTTCGTTCGGGCGGAACACGTTCACGCCCAATAAATCGGAAGGCAGCATATCGTTGGTGAACTGCACGCGGCGGTAGTCCAGCCCCAACACCGCGGCCAAGCCGTGCGCCAACGTGGTTTTGCCCACGCCGGGCACATCTTCGAGCAGCACATGCCCGCCGGCCAGCACGGCGGCCATCAATTGTTTTAAAACGGTTTCTTTTCCCAAAATCAGTGAGTTAAGCTGGTGTAATGCGTGTTGGATAGAATGATTCATGTTATGGTTTGATTCGGTATGTGAATAGGCGTAACGCTACGGGGTTTTAAGCGGTGGGCATTTTATCATGATGCAACAGTAAACCCGCCAGATGATTGCGGACGGTATTGTTTAAGTGTGGCAAAAATGTGCAGCGGCCGTCTGAAAACGGTTTTCAGACGGCCTTGAAGTTGCTGTTTGGCTTACCGCTTCATGAATGGTTGCTTCAAGACTTTGCCCCGTCCACATTTCCCCGAACACCCTGCATTAAACTGCTATAATTCCGCCTTATGTTTACGTTTTTCTAATCAAACGCATTTCAAAAGCACAATACCATGCAAGAACAATACCAACCGTCTGCCGTCGAACCGGCAGCGCAAACCAAATGGGACGAAGCCCGTATTTTCAACGTGGCCGAAGACGCTTCCAAACCCAAATACTACTGCCTTTCCATGTTCCCCTATCCCAGCGGCAAGCTGCACATGGGGCATGTGCGCAACTACACCATCGGCGACGTGTTGAGCCGCTACAAACTGCTCAACGGCTTCAACGTGCTGCAACCGATGGGCTGGGACGCTTTCGGCATGCCCGCAGAAAACGCCGCCATCGACCGCCAAGTCGCCCCCGCCAAATGGACTTACGAAAACATCGCCTACATGCGCAAACAGCTGAAAAGCTTGGGTTTTGCGTTTGACTGGGAGCGCGAACTGGCTACCTGCACCCCCGAATACTACCGCTGGGAGCAGCTTCTGTTTACCAAGCTGTTTGAAAAAGGCGTGATTTACCGCAAAAACGGCACGGTAAACTGGGATCCGGTCGATCAAACCGTATTGGCCAACGAGCAAGTAATCGACGGACGCGGCTGGCGTTCGGGCGCGTTGATTGAAAAACGCGAAATCCCGATGTATTACTTCAAAATCACCGATTACGCCGAGCAGCTTTTGAGTGATTTGGACGGCCTCAACTGGCCGGAGCAAGTAAAAACCATGCAGCGCAACTGGATCGGCAAATCGCGCGGCGTACAAGTGCGCTTTGCGTTGGACAGCGGCAGCAAACAAGGTTTGGAAGGCGATTACGCCGAATACTTGCAAGTGTACACCACCCGCCCCGACACCTTGTTGGGCGTAACCTACGTTGCGGTTGCCGCCGAGCATCCGCTGGCCACCGCCGCTGCGGCCGACAAGCCCGAACTTCAAGCGTTTATCGCCGAATGCAAATCAGGCAGCGTGGCCGAAGCCGACATGGCGACAATGGAGAAAAAAGGCGTGCCGACAGGCCGCTATGTTATCAATCCGCTCAATGGCGACAAGCTGGAAGTGTGGATTGCCAACTATGTGTTGTGGGGCTATGGCGACGGCGCGGTAATGGCCGTGCCCGGTCATGACGAGCGCGATTTCGAGTTCGCCAACAAATACCGGCTGCCCATTAAACAAGTTGTCGAATCCACTTTGGAACAACCTGCCTACAATCCGAACGAATGGCAGGATTGGTACGGCAGCAAAGAAAACATCCGCCTGATCAACAGCGGCGAATTCGACGGCATGGATTTTCAGACGGCCTTTGATGCCACTTCCGCCAAACTGCAATCCCTAAATGTCGGCGCACCGAAAACCCAATACCGCCTGCGCGACTGGGGTATTTCGCGCCAACGCTACTGGGGCTGCCCGATTCCGATTATCCATTGCGAAAGCTGCGGCGACGTGCCCGTGCCGGCCGACCAGTTGCCCGTGGTGCTGCCCGAAGATGTCGTGCCCGACGGCAGCGGTTCGCCCTTGGCCAAAATGCCCGAATTCTACGAAACCACCTGTCCGCACTGCGGCGGCCCCGCCAAACGCGAAACCGATACCATGGATACCTTTATGGAATCGAGCTGGTATCAGTTCCGTTACATGTCGCCCCAGTTTTCAGACGGCATGGTTGCCCCCGAAGCCGCCCGATACTGGCAGCAGGCCGACCAATACATCGGCGGCATCGAACACGCCATTCTGCACCTCTTATACGCCCGCTTCTTCACCAAACTGATGAACGAAGAAGGCATCGTGCCGGTGAAAGAACCCTTTGCCAGCCTGCTCACGCAAGGCATGGTGCTGCAAGCCACCTACTACCGCGAAACCGAAGGCGGCAAAAAGCAATGGTTCAACCCCGCCGAAGTGGAAGTGCAAACCGACGACAAAGGCCGCCCCGTATCCGCCGTATTGCGTTCAGACGGCCTGCCCGTTGTGATCGGCGGCGTGGAAAAAATGTCGAAATCGAAAAACAACGGCGTCGACCCTCAAGAGTTAATCGAAGCCTACGGTGCCGACACCGCCCGCCTGTTTATGATGTTCGCCTCGCCGCCCGAACAATCGCTTGAATGGAGCGATGCCGGCGTAGAAGGCGCACACCGCTTCCTGCGCCGCCTATGGCGTACCGTGTTTGAATACATCAACCGGGGCGGCGCGGTTAAAGCCTTTTCAGACGGCCACGACAGCCTAAGCAAAGAGCTGAAAGACCTGCGCCACAAACTGCACGCTACCATCGCCAAAGTCAGCGACGACTACGGCCGCCGTCTGCAATTCAACACCGCCATCGCCGCCGTGATGGAATTGCTCAACCAATACGACAAAACCGATTGCACGTCCGAACAAGGCCGCGCCGTGGCGCAAGAAGTGTTGGAAGCCGTTGTCCGCCTGCTGTGGCCGATTGTGCCCCACATCTGCGAAGCCTTGTGGAGCGAACTGCGCCCCGGTTCGTCATTATGGGAAACCGGCTGGCCGCAAGCCGACCAAGCCGCGCTGGTGAAATCGGAAATCGAAATCATGGTTCAGGTAAACGGCAAACTGCGCGGCAAAGTAACCGTGCCCGCCGATGCCGACAAAGCCGCCCTCGAAGCCGCCGCACTCGCTACCGAAGGCGCAGTGAAATTCATGGAAGGCAAAGAACCGAAGAAAATCATCGTCGTTCCCGGTCGTTTGGTAAATATCGTGGTTTGACCTATTAAGTGAAATTTTTTCTGTGTTATACGGGCGGAGTTACCTATCCGCCCGTAACGGCAAATCTTGCAAGAATTCCCGAACACAGCAGAAATATCAATAAGGGCGGATATATAATCCGCCCTTATGATTTTGTTAGTGATTTGTTTGATTACATAAAATAGCACATACGTCATACTCGGGCTTGATCCGAGTATGACGGCTTGGTTATTAAACTTAAGTTGATTGATTATATACAAAGAAACCGGCAGGTTGATACCAACCTGCCGGCCGTCTGAAACACATCATCAAAAGCATTAAGCCGCTTTTGCCGCTTTGATGCTGTCGATAAACTTGTCAAACAGATAAGCCACATCATGCGGGCCGGGGCTGGCTTCGGGGTGGCCTTGGAAACTGAACGCCGCCCGATCGGTCAGCTCAATGCCTTGCAACGAGCCGTCAAACAGCGAACGGTGCGTTACTTTCACATGAGCGGGCAAAGTATCCGCATCCACTTCAAAACCGTGGTTTTGGCTGGTAATCATCACTTTACCGCTCTCCAAATCCTGCACGGGGTGGTTGGCTCCGTGGTGGCCGAACGCCATTTTGCGGGTTTTGCCGCCCACCGCCAAACCTAATAACTGATGCCCCAAACAAATACCGAACAGCGGTTTTTTGCTTTCCAACAGTTCTTTTACCGCCGCAATCGCATAATCGCACGGCTCGGGGTCGCCGGGGCCGTTGGAAAGAAACACGCCGTCTGGATTCATCGCCAGCACGTCTTTAGCAGGCGTTTGAGCCGGCACAACGGTTAAACGGCAGCCGCGCTCGGCCAGCATACGCAGAATATTGGTTTTCACGCCGAAATCGTAAGCAACCACATGAAACGGCTGTTCAGACGGCCTTTCAAAGCCTTTGCCCAGCTTCCATTCGCCTTCCGTCCATTCATAAGATTCGCCGCACGTTACTTCTTTCGCCAAATCCTTGCCGACCATGCTGCCGAACGCCGCAATCAACTCGCGCGCTTTTTTCTCGGTAGCGTCCGCACCGGCCAGAATCGCACCGGCCTGCGCCCCTTTGTCGCGCAAGATGCGGGTGAGACGGCGGGTGTCGATGTCGGCAATCGCCACGGTTCGGTTGCGAACCAAATATTCCTGCAAACTCTCGCTGCTGCGGAAATTGCTGTGCAACAGCGGCAGGTCGCGAATAATCAAACCGGCGGCATGAACGGCGCTGCTTTCGGTGTCTTCGCCGTTAGTGCCGGTGTTGCCGATGTGCGGATAGGTAAGGGTAACGATTTGTTTGCGGTAAGAAGGGTCGGTAAGGATTTCCTGATAACCGGTCATGGAAGTATTGAACACCACTTCGCCGGAAGTTGTGCCCTCAAACCCCACCGACGTGCCGTGAAACACGCTGCCGTCGGCGAGCACTAAGATTGCGGGTGTCGTCATCATGATTTCCTATCGTATCTGCGGGTTTACCAAAGGCCGTCTGAAAACCAACAACCGTTATTTCAGACGGCCTCTGCATCCAATATCAGGTAAAAAAAAACACGCCGCACAGATGCTTCATCCGTGTTACGTGCTTTTTAAGGCAACCCGAAGTTGCCTCAGAAGCAGCATATTCTAAGCCAAATACGCCGTCGGTTCAAGAAGCACACATACCCGCCTCCATAAACCCCTTTACATCTGTTTTTCTCCACACATCGATTGTTTCATTTTTTCCATAATAGCAATCGAGTAAACTGTTGATTGCGTTAAACCGTCGAATTATTCCGCTCAAATATGATAAAATCACAAACATTTCCTAACAATAATCACATGATAGGCTGTTTCGGATACAGCTGCCACATGAAAGACAGCACATTATGAAAAAATCTGCTCCCCGTTTAAACACCGCTGTGCGCCCGATAATTTACAGCTTGCTCGCAGCATTTCCTTTATTGACTGTAAACACAGCGTCCGCACAATTTGCCGATACCCCGTTGTACTTGCAACAACAAACCACTATTTCCGGCGGAGCAGGCAAAGTTAAGCCGAATGTGATGCTGTTTATTGATGATTCGGGAAGTATGGATTGGGCACCGGCTGGCCGAAACCAACCGGGTAGAAAACGCATTGAGATAACCAAAGATGCTTTAAGCGCAGTTATCAATAAATATGGCAGCAAAGTTAATTGGAGTCTGCAAACTTTACATAATAATAACAATGCCAATTTATCTGGGTACACAGATCAACCCCATACTATTCTTCAACATATCAGCAGATTATCTCCCGATCATGGCACGCCGACTACTCGACGCTATTATGAAATTTCCAAAGATGTTAGGAAAAATACCTTATACCGTTGCCAGAAAAACTATATCGTCTTAATGTCTGATGGTGATGCTAACTTGAGTTGCAGCACCCCGCCTGCTCGTTTATTCCCTTGGGATCCCATTATCCCATCAAAACTAACTTTTACTTATCCGAGCGCTCAGTTTCCGGATGAGCAGAATTATTTCGGAAATGTAGATAGCCGGGGAAGATGCGAATATTCGCAAGCTTCGACAGGTCATTACCATACATTTTGGGATGGAAACAAAGGTTTACAGTTTTTCAGCAGAACTCTAGCATCCAAGGATTTCAAGACCGCAGGAACAGACCTTGCAGGTAAAAGTTGGAACGGCGATCCTGCCGATCCCAAAGGCCCCGACGGCCAAAGCATCTATGCCAAACAAACCGCCCAAACATTTACCGTAGGCTTTGGCGAGGACTTAACCCGCGAAGGTAAAGCCTATCTTCAAAATGGTGCCACCAGACCGGAATGGTTTTTCGACGCATCCAACGAAGAAAAACTGGTTGCCGCCTTTGATACCATTTTTAACGATATTGAAAACAGCAGCTTAAACAACGCAGAAGAAGGTGCCGGCACCGCTGCCCCGGCAGTAACCGGCAACCATACAAGCGGCACGCCCAACACCGCCGTCAGCGTTTATCTGGATCCGCAATCGTGGAGCAGCCAGTTGCGGTTCTATAATATTAATACAGCCGGCCGGTTAGATACCGCCTTCAAACTCCCTTATTTCGGCGAACGTAAAACATTAATCAGCACAGGAAAAGCAGACTCTTCAGGTAAAAGCGTATTTTGGGCCAATAACGTCAGCCATCTGAACAATGCCGATTTCGCTATCAACAATCCGAGTAAAGCCGACGAATGGAGTTCTTCTCTGCTGCCGTGGACTATCCGCAGTAAAGATGATGCGCAAATTAAAGCCGACACACAAAACAGCCAAGTTTACCGCAACCGCAACCTAGATGCACAAGGTAAGGCAGTCAGCGGAAAACGCGATTTGGGAGACATCTTAGATAGCGGTATTGCCATCATCGGCGACACCGACGGCAGCAACCAACATCATCAGGAATTTCTGCTAACGGCTGCCAACGACGGCATGGTTCACCTGTTCCAACGTGTACCCCAAGTAAACCATCCTTATTCGCTGAAACTCAGCTATATCCCCGCCGGCATGGAACGGGATAGCGGCAACGGCGGCGAAACTTTAGGCAAAACCTTAAAAGAAGTGGCTCAAGAAGGATATGGATCAGCTCATCCCCACCGTTATATGGTTAACGGCGGCTTCGTTGTACGCCGCACACCGTTGAGCAGAAACCCGGCTGTAAAAGGCCAACAAATTGTAATGTTCGGCGCGATGGGTCAGGGTGGCCGAGGAGCGTATGCCTTAAATATTGGCGGAAAAGACCGTGTTACCGGTCAAGGCATCGGTTTGAGCAACAATAACCCTGCATCATGGGACAGCAGCGTTCCCTTATTCGAAACAGAAAAAGGGGCCAACAACACCCTCGGCTATACCGTAGGAACGCCGCAAATCGGACGCGTGTCACTTGAACGCATTCCCGGCCAACAAGTAAAAACCAACGAAAAAGTGCGCTACGGTGCATTCTTATCCAGCGGCTACCGCAAACAGGACATCAACGATAAATCCAATGAAACAGCCCTATATATCTACGACTTATTGGGGCAAGAAGCTTCTACCGGAGAAAAAAACGGCAATAAGGCCGGATCGTTGATCAAAAAAATTACCGTACCCAACGGGGTAGGCGGCTTATCCAGCCCTACCGTACTCGATACCGATTTTGACGGCATTATCGACGTAGCTTATGCGGGCGATTACGGCGGCAGCATGTACCGTTTCGATTTACGCGGCCAAACACCGGATAACTGGCAAGTACATAAAATTTATCAAGGCTCACCTTCACAACCCATTACCGCCGCACCTGCCGTTTCGCGCAGAGGCATTAATCGGTATGTGGTTATTTTCGGCACCGGCAGCGATATTTACCAATCAGATCTCAAAGATACCCGCCAGCAGGCCATATACGGTATTTTCGAAGATTTAACTCCGTCCAAAGACAACTCGGCATCCAAAGCACCGGCCACGGTAACCAATGCTGAGCTCCTTGAACAAACCATCACGCTCAAAGAAGTCGAAGGAAACCCATACCGTTTCTTAAGCAACAACCTTATCCAACCGACGCATAAAGGTTGGAAAATCAACTTGGGCAGCACAGACGGTGAACGTGTGGTCGTCAAACCTTCAATGATTTTGCGTACAGCCGTATTCAGCACACGCATTTATAAAGCAACCGAAACACGTTCCAGCAACGGCGGAGATTTGTGTATCCCCGACAAAACAGAAACTTCTACAGAAAGTAAAAGTTGGATCTTAGCCATCAACGCCGAAACCGGCGGCGGTCTGAAGCAAGGCGATGCCCGCTTGAACTTCTTAAATAAAGTAGTACAAACAGGCGGCTACTATGCCAACGGCCAACAAAAAGCAGGTATCGTAAGTTTTACCTATATAGATCCTGTTCAACTTGCCAAAAATAGCCCGGTAACGGCAGACGGAGACAGCGGTGGCAGCGGAACCGATGCAGAAGTTGACGGCGAAGGAAGACCCGTTAACCGATCCACTCCCAAAAACCAATGTTTTGCGAAAAAAGCCGACCGCAGCCTGATCACCAACCAAGGAGAGTCTATCGGCGTAGCCGGCAGAAATTGCGGCATCAGAAGAATCAGCTGGCGTGAAATTTTCTAAATTAACTTATTGAAAATAATATGTTGGTTTGGCAGTTGCTTGAACAGCCAAACCAACATCAATGAAATCATTAAAAACCTTGACAACTAGTTAATTTAGATTTATTATTTAATTCTTATCGGGTCGTTAGCTCAGCTGGTAGAGCAGCGGACTTTTAATCCGTTGGTCGAAGGTTCGAATCCTTCACGACCCACCAAATAAATCAATAAGAAAGGCCGCAATTGTTTGTGGCCTTTCTTATTTTTAAACAGTTTATTAGACAGCCTCCAATTTTACAAAACTCTTAAAGTATCAAAGTATTTTCGTGCAGCAATCAAAGCCTATACCTACGATCTTATCAATTTATATAGTGGTAGTTGCAATCTACAAGGTGAGAGCTCATCCTGCCATTACTAAACATCCCACGGTTCACTCATAAAGCAAGCTGCTGCCCGCCCTGCCACGACTGCACCGAGCACCAATTGAGCCTTATTGAAACCACCTGCGCGGATATCAAAACAGCGGAGACAGTCAGGTAGCCGATCACAGACAATTCATCAAGGTCAAGGCCTTTTTCCGGATACTGTGCACCAGCGCAGCTTGGCGTTAATTTTACCGCTATCTGTACCGTTGCCGTCATTTGGTGGAAAACCGCTTTTTGGATTTCAAGTGTTGGCGCGGGGTGGTGCTACACGTGATGCGAAGAGGTTGGCTTCATTTGCTGTGGCAATAGAAATTAGGATTATTGCAATGTGGTTAAAAACATTGTGACTACACTACCTAGTATGGGAAATTCAGTTTTTGAGTCTAACCCTTTCCTCCCATATTTCTCTAGGCACATGATAGACATTTTCAGCCTCATCTTTAGTTAAATCGCTTATTCCCCTCATAAAAAGGTTTGGCCAGCTGTCATCTTCAGAGATATAGGCGAAACGGATATTAAACTTCCCCGAGTCTGATAAGCTGATATGGCAATGCGTCCATTGTTCTTTTCCTTTGAATGGAGAAAGATGTCTTATATTTTCTAATAAATCTAGGGGCTGAAGTAGATTAGCCCTAAACACCACACCAAAGCCGCAAAGTTTTTAACTGCTGCTTTGGTGTCCCGAAGTTAAAACGAAACTCACATTCTTTCAAGAACAGAGGAAAAGATTTTCGGTCGA
>NZ_LGZA01000036.1:0-27238 GCF_001308005.1 Neisseria sp. 74A18 | reverse complement strand
TTTTTGGAATCAGGCGAAACGTGTCTTGCGCAAATACAACGGAATCGACCGAAAATCTTTTCCTCTGTTCTTGAAAGAATGTGAGTTTCGTTTTAACTTCGGGACACCAAAGCAGCAGTTAAAAACTCTGCGGCTTTGGTGTGGTATTTAGGGCTAATCTACTTCAGCCCCAAAAATTATTGTTTATGATGAAAAACCTATCCGAAGCCGTGTTAAAAAATGTTTGTTTTTACGTTGTAAGGTCTTGCATCTCAAAGGATTTTGCCGTTTAATTCGCCCTGCTGCACGCAGCCTCACTGCCTCTGCATGGTTTATATTTTTTTGTACCGCCTACGGTACGTTTTTTAAAGGATAAGAACATGAAAAAAACTTGGTTGGTTTCTGCTGCGGCAGGATTATTTTTAGCCGCATGCGGAGGCTCGGGCAATACCGATTCACAAAAAACCGCAGAGAACACGGCCTCAAGCACCGCGCAGCCAACAGCTGCCGCACCCGCAACAGGCAAACTCAATATCTACAATTGGTCGGATTACGTTGATCCTGCCACCGTTAGCGAATTTGAAAAAGCCAACAGCGTTAAAGTACGCTACGACTTTTACGACAGCAACGAAACGCTTGAAGCCAAAGTGCTTACCGGCAAATCAGGCTACGATTTGGTTGCTCCCTCGATTGCCAACGTAGGCCGCCAAATCAAAGCCGGCGCTTATCAGGAAATCGACAAAAATTTAATTCCCAACTACAACAATATCGATCCTGAATTATTGTCTATGATGGACAAAGTCGATCCGGGTAACAAATACGCCGTGCCCTACTTCTGGGGCATCAATACGCTCGCCATCAATAAAGACCAAGTAACCAAAGCCTTAGGCACCGACAAACTGCCCGAAAACGAATGGGATTTGGTATTCAACCCCGAATACACGGCCAAACTGAAATCGTGCGGCATCAGCTTTCTCGACAGCCCGACCGAACAAATTCCGCTCGGTTTGAATTACATCGGCAAAGATACCAACAGCGAAAATGCTGACGATTTGAAAGCGGCTGTCGATATGATGAAAAAAGTACGCCCCGACGTTAAACGCTTCAGCTCGTCAGGCTATATCGACGATATGGCAGCAGGCAACCTTTGCGTGGCCATCGGCTACGGCGGCGATTTGAATATTGCCAAAAACCGTGCCAAAGATGCCAAAAACGGCGTCAACATCGAGGTACTCACTCCCAAAACCGGTGTAGGTATCTGGATTGATTCTTTCATGATTCCGAAAGATGCCCAAAATGCTGCCAACGCCCACAAATACATCAACTACACGCTTGATCCGCAAGTGGCTGCGAAAAACGGTAATTTCGTTACCTATGCTCCCGCCAGCAAACCCGCCCGCGATTTAATGGAAAAATCATTTGCCGAAGATAACTCCATCTTCCCGAGCGATGAAGTAAAAGCCAAGAGCTTTGTGGTTTTGCCCAAATCAGCCGATGCAGTGAAACTGAGTGTCCGCCTATGGCAGGGACTGAAGGCAGGCCAATAAAGACCGAAAGTTTGAAAGGCATGGCTTTTTAATCATGTTTCTTTAATCAAAATAATAAAAAGCACCGCATATTGCGGTGCTTTTTTCTCATCATTTCAACAAATATAGTCACTCAACTTTTATAAGAAGCCGAAATATTTAGACAATAAAAAAGCCATCTGTATTCAGACGGCCTCATTCTTTATTTCATTTAAGCCTTAAAAGTCTATTTATCTTTTACGGCCGAAGATCAAAGACAACACGGCCAAAATCAAAAAGCCGATGAAAAGAATCTTTGCAATACCGGCAGCACTACCTGCGATACCACCGAAGCCGAAGATACCTGCAATAATAGCAATAACAAAGAAAATGATTGAATAACGTAACATGGTTTTTTTTCCTTTTTTGAATTAAAACAATCTGATGTGTGACATCTGAGTGATACCGCTTTCCCGCTTCCCACATCTAAAACAGATATACAGAAGCTACGGAATACATGCACAGTAACATGCACCTAACAATTCTCCAATTGCATAATTTAACTTAAATCATAAAATTAAAAGGTTTCACACTGCAGCAAAAATTTAAAGCAATAAAAAGTAAATAATTTGAATTAAATTGTTACAAGCTCATAACCGCAAAAAATAACCCATTGATAAAAATAAATTTTTATAAAACAGCTAAAATGCAACATTAAATATTTTTGACAAATATTGCAAATTTGTAAGCAATTTTAAAAATAAAACAACCAAGCCTATGATTTTATTTATCTTTTAAAATTAATTTAGTTAAATTATCTGCAATTTCCTTGAAAACACAACAAACTGCACTTAAATGTTTTCTACACCGGCAACGGTGTATCACACACTTTATATTATTCAACAGATAAATGTTAAAGAAAGGAATCCAGATGAATTGGGATCAAATCGAAGGAAAATGGGATCAGTTTGTTGGCAAAGCGAAAGAAAAATGGGGTGAATTAACCGATGACGATCTGAAAGTTGCAGAAGGAAAACGCGACCAATTGGCCGGTAAACTTCAAGAACGCTATGGTTACACCAAAGAGCAAGCTGAAAAAGAATTGGATGATTGGATGAACAGCAACTAATTGCTGCTACATATCTATTCTATCCTCGCGAATATCGCTATAAAACCCGCATAAAGCGGGTTTTTCTTTTTATTTGTTTAAAGCGTGGTAGTTTGTGCAGACGACAAATAATCAGTGCATAACTGCTTTACCGTGCAAAGCCATCATCAACTCTTCACCAATTAATGCAGGCAATTCCGATTTGTGCGCCCATAAAACCAGCAAAGTCAGCACTTTTGCCATGTCTACGGTAATCTCGTCAGGCGGCAAATGCAACAAAGCGTGCACCACAAATTCGCGTTGTTCTCCATTAATCGCCTGAACACGATCTAAGAAATACAGTAAATTCACAACGTCGTGAGGTAACGATTCCAGTTCTTCCCAACTGTAAACACGCATCACGCCGCTACGGTATTGTGTTTCTTCTACCTCCGGGCTGTTAGCCAACACTTCCAACAACATCAATGCTTGGTTGATTTCAATATCACTAAAACCGATATCTTCTAGAATCTGCCCTAAGTCTGAGGGTGGCGGGCAGGCTTCCAAGTCGTAAAAGTGTTTGATTAAAAAGGCGATTACATCAGCCATGATATATCCTTATTGTTATTTGATTCTTTGATAGCGTCCGCCCGGCATCGGGGAAACGATTTTCTCCAGCTCCAGTTCGAGCAACTGCGCATATATATCGGCAGCAGAAAGGTTTAGCTGCTCTGCCAAACTGTCGGGATGCACAGGGCTGTATCCCATTGCGGCTAAAAGCGGATGTTCAGACGGCCCCCGTGTGTGTGTTTGGGTATGTGTTTGTTGTTCCTGCCCTTGTTGCTGCAATTTTATTTGCCCGGTTTTATCTTGACTAATTGTTGAGTTCAACAATTGCGGACATTCGAGCAAAATATCGTCTAAACATTCTACTAATTTAGCGCCTTCTTTTATCAACTTATGGCAACCCTTACTGTGCGGGTTATCAATCGATCCGGGCACAGCCATAACCTCCCGCCCCATATCGGCCGCCAGTTTGGCTGTAATCAGCGAACCTGATTCGGGCGCGGCTTCTACAACCAATACTGCTTTTGATAAAGCGGCTATCAGGCGGTTTCGCCGGGGGAAATTTCCTGCCAACGGGCGGGTATTCAATGGAAATTCGCTAACAATCAATCCGTTGTCGGCAATCTGATAAGCCAAATTTTTATTTGCTTGAGGATAAATTCTGTCTATTCCCGTTCCCCATACAGCAACAGTCCCACCCTTAGTGCTTAACGCCCCTTGATGGGCTGCCGTATCAATGCCGGAGGCCATACCCGAAACCACACCGACACCCTCTTCACCCAACGCATGGCCGAAATCACAGGCGATTCGCATGGCTTGGGGCGTGGCATGTCGGCTGCCGACGATGGCTACCGAAGAATGGTGCAGCAATTCGACACGCCCCCTTAAAAACAACAACGGCGGAGGTGTAAGGCCTTCTGTCAACATTAAGGGAAAGTCGTTGTCGCAAAGCAACATCAAACGGCAATTTTCCTGCTGCTCCCATGCTAACGCAGCTTCTGCCGCCGCAACGGCTTGGCTGTTGTCTCCTTTCCATGCTGCTACTGCTTGTTTGTGGCAAACCAGCTGCCGCACGCTTTCCGCCGGAGCGGCCAATACAGCTTCAGCTGTACCGTAATGCTTGATTAAATTCAAGAAACTTTCAGCCCCGATATAGGGTGTAAGCGCAAGCTGTATCCATGCGGCTCTTTCGGAATCATTCATGGCAAACCCCGTAATGTTTGCATTCACTCGCAAATTAGTAATGTGAGTGATATTTTTGTGTTTTGTATTTTATATTTTTTGTAATGGTTTGTTAACCATTTTCAAGAATAATTTACGGAAACCGCCTAAAAAAAGGGGAAAATGTGTCGTGAAAATACCAATAAAAAAGCACACATTGCTGTGTGCTTTTTCAGACGGCCTATTACAGGCCTGTTTTAGTAGAGATTTATATTGCTTTTGATATTGTATTCATTATGCTCGGTATCGTGCGATTCTTGTGGTGCATTCGGCACATGTCTCGCATCGTCTGCCATATTATCCAAATCTTGACCCGGCTCTGAAGCAGTATCACCAATGTTAATATTGGTTAAGCTTTCCAAAATAATGGCTGAAGCCAAATGTTCGCTGGTGCGGTAAACCATCGCCAAACCAACTTCTTCAGAAGGAATAGAAACGTATTTCACCACGCTGCGGCCTTTGCCGCCGTTTTCCAAATCTACTTTTACTTGGCGGCTGCGCTTGTATAAGCTCAAAACCGTACCTTTGTCCAAGCCGTCGGCTTCGCCTTTATTCAAGGTAATGGTTTGGAATTGGCCGGCTTCACTCACGCCGTCAAAAATAGACACGACTTTTGCATCAATATGGCGGCTTGGTGCATGCGGCATCATTTGGAAACTGTCGCGCTCATCCGTCATTTTCAATAGGAAGTCACCCTTGCGTACTTCAGACACGGCTTCTTCTACCACCATAGGCTGTGCGGTTTGGGTAGGCACTTTTACCAAAGGATGCAGACGTGTGTAATATTCGTTGTTCGGCAAATATTGGGCATCTTTCTCACTACGGGCATCCAAAGCACTGTTGGTGTAAGGCAGCGTGCTGACGATACCGCTGAACACCACTTCTTGCCCCAAATATTTCTTGGTTTCAGGATCAACAATATCTTTGCGGGCACGATACACCAGATAACGACCCGGTTCGGCAATACCGTAGGCATATACACGGTCGCCTTTGCTGTAAAGGATGCGGTTGTCGGGGCCGTCGATCAAACGCGGTGCATCTTGTGTTTGCATTTGCGGAATCACTTGCGGATGCTGCATAAACATACGGTAGAAATTCACGTTAACGGTTTGAATACCGTAGCCTGACGATACTTCGCGCACCCGGGGTGCCAATTTGACTACCGGAATACCGTCGCGATAGGAAGATGCGTTGTCAAAACCAAGGCGCGGTTGGCCGTTTACATAGCGCAACACCAAAACCTGCCCCGGATAAATCATATGCGGATTGCGGATTTCGCTGCGGTTTGCTCCCCACAAGCGGTTCCATTGCCACGGGCTGTAAAGGTATTTGCCCGAAATGCCCCATAATGTATCGCCCTGCTTGACCACATAACGCTGAGGCGCATCGGGACGGACTTTCAGCCCGGCTGCCACGGCTTGGCCCGAAAATGCCAAACCTAAGGTGCAAAGCAAGGTTATAATACGTTTCTGCATAACTGCTCCCCTTGAAATCGAAATTGATTGTCTTTAATTAACTTTAACAATGAGCATAACGGCTCTTTGCGGATACGACATGTAATAAAATCTGCGTAATATTTTATCACTGAATATTGCCGTTATCATAGCATCAAGCACACATATTTTTACATTAGAGATTAAATTATGGCATTACTTAACATACTCCAGTATCCCGACGAACGCCTGCATATTGTTGCGAAACCCGTTGCGGAAATTGATGAGCGCATTCAAACGTTGGTAGGCGACATGCTGGAAACCATGTATGAAGCACGCGGCATCGGCTTGGCGGCAACTCAGGTAAACGTGCACGAACGTGTGGTGGTTATGGATTTGTCGGAAGAGCAAAACGAACCGCGCGTTTTTATCAACCCCACCATTACCCATAAAGACGGCGAAACAACATACGAAGAAGGCTGTTTGTCTGTTCCCGGCATTTACGACACCGTAACCCGCGCCGAACGCGTTACCGTTGAAGCCCTAAATGAAAAGGGCGAAAAATTTACTCTTGAAGCAGACGGCTTGCTGGCTATCTGTATCCAACACGAGCTTGATCACTTGGCCGGAAAAGTATTTGTAGAATATCTATCTACATTAAAACAGAACCGAATCAAAACCAAATTGAAAAAACGCGCCAAGCACAATCTATAACCTTTTGTTCAGACGGCCTTTTATCTTATGAAAGTTATTTTTGCCGGCACGCCCGATTTTGCCGCTTCCGCCTTATCGGCCATCGCCGAGGCCGGGTTTGAAATCCCTCTGGTGCTTACCCAGCCCGACCGCCCCAAAGGACGGGGCATGCAGCTCCAGCCAAGCCCCGTAAAGCAAACGGCGCTTAACTTGGGTTTAACCGTAGCCCAGCCGCAAAGCCTGCGCCATGAAGACGCTCAGGAACTGTTGCGCAAACAACACGCCGATGTGATGGTGGTGGCGGCTTACGGCCTGATTCTGCCTCAAGCGGTGCTGGATATTCCCAAGCACGGCTGCCTGAATATTCACGCCTCTCTCTTGCCGCGCTGGCGGGGAGCCGCGCCTATACAGCGTGCCATTGAGGCGGGAGACGCAGAAACAGGCGTGTGCATTATGCAGATGGATGCGGGATTAGACACGGGCAATGTCGTCAGCGAACACCGCTATGCCATTCTAAGCACCGATACTGCGGCAAACGTACATGACGCTTTGGCTGAAATCGGGGCGCAAGCCATTGTCGCTGATTTGCAACGCTTAGATCAGGAAGGCCGTCTGAAAAGCATCCCGCAACCGGAAAACGGTGTAACGTATGCGCAAAAATTAAACAAAGAAGAAGCGCGTATCGATTGGAACGAACCTGCGCAGCTTATCGAACGTAAAATCAGGGCATTCAACCCCGTGCCCGCTGCATGGACTGTATATCAGGGCAAACCTTTAAAAATATGGCGCGCCGAAGTGATTGACCGGCAAGGAGAGCCGGGCACGGTATTGCAGTGCCGTTCAGACGGCCTGATTGTTGCGTGCGGCCAACAGGCACTGAATATTACCGAACTGCAACCGGCCGGCAGCAAGCGCATGGACATCGCCGCGTTTGCGGCGGGGAACCGTATAGAAGCGGGAGAACACCTGTGAGCATGGCTTTGGCGCAAAAATTAGCGGCAGACACCGTAACCGCGGTGGCTTCCGGTCAAAACCTGCAAGATGTGTTGGCGCAAATAAAGGCTGACCATCCCGATTTAAGCGCCCAAGAAAGCGGCGCCCTGCAGGATATTGCCTACGGTTGCCAGCGTTACGGCGGCAGTTTGCGTTATATGCTCGGTAAAATGTTGAACAAGCCGATTACCGAACCTAAGCTTGAAAGCCTGCTGATTGCAGCACTCTACCAACTGAACCACACTACTAACGCACCCCATGCCGTAGTAAACGAAGCCGTTGATACCGCAGCCAAAATAGGCAAAGGGCAATACCGTTCGTTTACCAATGCCATTTTGCGCCGCTTCCTGCGCGAACGCGACAAGCTCAATGCCGGCTGCAAGCATAACGATGTTGCCAAATACAATTTGCCCGAATGGTGGATACGCTATCTGCAAAACCATTATCCGAAGCATTGGCACAACATGGTGGCCGCATGGCAACAGCACCCGCCGATGACATTACGCGTCAACCGGCGTCGCGGCGATGCCCATGCTTATCTTAAGCAGCTTGAGCAGGAAGGAATCGCCGCCGTTGCGCTAAACGACCATGCCGTCATGCTTGCCGAAGCCGTGCCCGTCAGCCGCCTGCCCGGTTTTTCAGACGGCCTCGTATCCGTGCAAGACTGGGGTGCACAACAAGCGGCCCACATTCTGAACCCGCAAAACGGCGAACGCATTCTCGACGCTTGCGCCGCCCCCGGGGGCAAAACCGGCCACATTCTCGAATGGGCCGATTGCAACGTTACTGCGCTGGATATCGACGCAGGCCGTCTGAAACGTGTTGCCGACAACCTGAACAGATTAAACGTGCAAGCCGAATCACTCCAATGTGCCGATGCGCGCGATTTGCACAAATGGTACGACGGCCGGCCTTTCGACGCCATCTTGGCCGACGTGCCTTGCACCGCTTCCGGCGTATTGAAACGCAACCCCGACATCAGATGGCTGCGCCGCCCCGGAGATGCCGTAAAAACCGCGCGCCAACAGGAAACACTTCTCGACGCACTCTGGCAGACCCTGACGAAAAACGGCAGGATGCTGCTGGCCACCTGCTCGGTATTCGTAGAAGAAAACGAGCAGCAACTGAATAAATTTTTAAACCACCATGCCGATGCCCGCTGCATCGAATCGCGTGTGCTTTTACCCAACAAACAGCAAGATGGCTTTTATTACGCACTTATTGAAAAACAGTAAATTACTGTTACTGCCCATTCTGCTGGCCGCTTCTTTTCAGACGGCCGCAGAAGGGATAAGTGCAACCCGCTCGCAGGCCGTACTGACCCAATCCGGGCAGATGTCGGTAAGCAGCCGCTTCAAAACCGTTCTGCCCGACCAGCTCAAACAGGCCCTCAATCAAGGCGTGCCGTTGAATTTCACCCTGAATTACCAACTGTCCGCCCCCACAATTGCCGCCTACCGTTTCAAGTTCGAGCAGCTGGTCGGCCATGACAACACCATTCAATACAAACTTTCCTACCATCCGCTTACCAACCGCTACCGCGTAACCGTAGGCACTTTCTCTACCGAATACAACAGCTTGGATACGGCTTTGCGCGGCGTGGGCGCAGTCGCCAACTGGAAAGTGCTGGCCAACGGCGCACTCAACGGCGTTACCGCCAAAGAAACCAAAGCCGAAATACGGTTGTCGTTAAGCACATCGCAACTCCCCAAACCTTTTCAAATCAACGCGCTCACTTCCAAAAGCTGGCAACTGGATTCCGGCTGGCAATCCCTAACCGTTACGAAGGAGTAAAGCCGTGCGTTACTTTCTGCTGATTGCCGGACTGCTTTCCTTCATTTCCCTGTATGTGTTAACGCTGGCAACCGAAAACGACAGCGATTTGGGGCATTATTTCTGGTGGATCATTGCCGCCAGCGGTGCTTTGGTCGCCGTGCTGTTGGCATTGCTGGTGCGCTATGTGCGCCTGCTGCTGCGCGATCTGCGCAAAGGCGTGTTCGGTTCCCAAATCGCCCGCCGTCTGGCCGGCATGTTTACATTGGTTGCCGTATTGCCGGGATTGTTTTTGTTCGGCGTATCTGCCCAATTTATCTCCAACAGCATCAACTCATGGTTCGGCAACGACACGCACGAAGCCTTGGAGCGCGGCTTGAATCTGAGCAAATCGGCATTGAACCTTTCGCTCGACAATGCCGTCCGCCAAGCCGTACCCATTCAAATCGATTTAATCGGAGCAGCCTCTCTGGGCAAAAACCTGTCCGATACGCTTAAAGGCCTGCCCGGAAGCGAACGCTTTGATCAGCTCGCCGTTTACCATATCGACAACAACACGGCCGATGTTGTGCGCAACGTTCAAAACCTACCTGCTCCGCGACTAGACGACTCCGCCAGCCAAATGCTCGCCAACACCGGCTCGGCCAGCAGCATCGAAAACCTCAATAACGTTTTATACGCCCAAGGCTGGATGATTTTAGACAACGGCGAAAACCGTTCCCGTGCGCTGTTTTTCAGGCAGGCCGTTCCCGCAGGCGTGGCGGAAGATGCCACACTTATCGAAGCAGCACGCGCCAAATATGCCGAGCTGACCTATGCCAAGCAGGGTCTGCAAACGTTCTTTCTCGTTACATTGCTGGCGGCCACCCTGTTGGCCATTATGCTGGCATTGGTAATGGCTCTTTATTTTGCCCGCCGTTTTGTCGAGCCGGTGCTTTCGCTGGCAGAAGGCGCGCGTGCGGTGGCGCAAGGCGATTTCTCTCAAAAACGGCCGATTTTCCGTAACGACGAATTCGGCAGGCTCACCCATCTGTTCAACCACATGACCGAGCAGTTGAGCATTGCCCAAGCGGCCAACGAACGCAACCGCCTGCAACAAGAAGCCGCACGCCACTATTTGGAATGCGTATTGGAAACGCTGACCACCGGCGTAGTTACCATAGACGACAAAGGCCGTCTGAAAACATACAACCACAGTGCCGAAGCAATATTCGGTATTTCATTGGAAAGCATGGTCGGCACCAGCTGGTATGAATGGCACGGGCAATCGCCCCAGCAAGCCGTATTGGCCGAAACATTCGCCTCGATTATCGATACCGCTCCCGTCGACAAACCCGTGCAGCTCAGCTATGCCGCACCCGACGAATCGCGCATTTTATTGGCCAAAGCCACCATTTTGCCCGACGACAACGATAACGGCATCGTGATGGTGTTTGACGACATTACCGCTTTGGTCAGAGCGCAAAAAGAAGCAGCTTGGGGCGAAGTAGCCAAACGGCTGGCTCATGAAATCCGCAACCCGCTCACCCCCATCCAGCTTTCCGCCGAAAGATTGGCATGGAAATTGCATGACAAGCTCAGCGGTCAAGACGCACAAATTCTCACGCGTTCTACCGACACGATTGTCAAACAGGTAGCGGCATTGAAAGAGATGGTTGAAGCCTTCCGAAACTATGCCCGTGCGCCCGCACTCAAACTCGAACAGCTTGATTTAAACCAAATTATCGAAGAAGTTTTGCTGCTATACGAAGGCAGCAAGTGTACATTCGAGGCCGATTTGAGTAATATATCTTATTCAATCGCCGCCGATACCACCGCGATGCGGCAGGTTCTGCACAACATTTTCAAAAATGCAGCCGAAGCCGCAGAAGGCGAAACTTACCCGCTGGTAAAAGTATCCACGCAAGCTGCCGACGACAACCAAGTGCTGCTCACCGTGAGCAACAACGGCAAAAGTTTCAGCAAAGACATGCTGCAACACGCTTTCGAGCCTTATGTTACCGACAAACCCACAGGCACCGGCTTGGGCTTGCCCGTGGTAAAGAAAATTATCGAAGAACATGGCGGCCGCATCACCTTGTCCAACCCACCGGAAGGCGGCGCGGCTGTTAATATAGCCTTACCCAGATTGGTATAAACATTATGCGCAGTACTGATATCTTAATTGTTGATGACGAAATCGGCATCCGTGATCTTCTTTCTGAAATTCTGCAAGACGAAGGGTACACCGTAACCCTTGCCGAAAATGCCGAAGAAGCCCGCCAGCTCCGCCACCAAACACGCCCGGCCATGGTACTGCTGGATATCTGGATGCCCGACTGCGACGGCATCACGCTGTTGAAAGAATGGGCGAAAAACGGCCAGCTCAATATGCCCGTGGTGATGATGAGCGGCCATGCCAGCATCGATACTGCCGTTGAAGCCACCAAAATCGGCGCATTGGATTTTCTCGAAAAACCCATCGCCCTGCAAAAACTGCTCAGCACCGTCGACCGCGCCTTGAAATACGGCGAAATGCAGGCGGCATCGGGCCTGTCGCTCGACAAACTCGGCAACAGCCCCTCCGTGCAGGAACTGAACCGCGTGCTGGAATCGGCCGTTAAACAAAACAAACCCGTGCTGCTCTCGGGCGAACCGGGTTCTCCGTTTGAACTGGTGGCGCGCTATTTCCACAAAAACGGTACGCCGTGGGTGGAGCCGGGCAAAACCGAACACATCGTCGATATTCCGTTGGAGCTTTTGCAAAAAGCGGGCGGCGGTATTCTCTATTTGGGCGACATTGCCCAATACAGCCGCAGCATCCAGCAAGGTATCGCCTTTTTACTGACCAAAGCGGAACGCAGCAATGTGCGCATTATCTGCGCCAGCAGCCGCCCTTTAAACGAATCGGCCGAACATTCGATAATCGATACCAAACTGAAAGAAGCCCTTTCCGCTTGTGTGATTCAGATTCCGCCCTTGCGTAATCAGGCCGACGATATCGTGTTTTTGGTTGACCAAATTCTGAGCGAACTTGCCGAAACGCAAAAAATACCGCTGGTCAAATTCAGCACCGGTGCATTGAATATCCTGCGCCAATACGACTGGCCGGGCAATCTCGACCAATTGCGCAGCGTGGTCAAAAATTTGGCCATCACCGCCGAAAACAGCGCGGTGGAAGAGCAGGCCGTTAATGCAGTGCTGGGCGGGCAAATGAACCACGCGCCTGTTTCGGAAATGGTCGGCGGTTTCAATTTCAATATGCCTTTGCGTGAATTGCGCGAAGAGTTGGAACGACGCTATTTTGAATACCATATCGTTCAAGAAAGCCACAACATGAGCCGCGTGGCGCAGAAAGTAGGTTTGGAAAGAACGCACCTCTACCGCAAACTGAAACAGCTGGGCATTAATTTCTCCCGCCGCAACAGCGACAAATCCAATGACGATTAAAGCCCGCTGAACATTTCAGACGGCCTCCTGTGTCTTATCAAAATCCCCGAACATGCTTGATAACATGCTCGGGGCTTTTTATGAATATTCTGTATTTTTACCGCCGGTCATCTTATTCAGACGGCCTCAGATGTTGCGTGAATAATATTGCGGCTTCAATCATCGGCAATCTATTCGGCGCACCATATATCCGCCGCCTAGCCGTATATTGAGCGCACACAACTGTTTGTTTTAAATAAATCTAAAGATAATCATGAACCATCCTACCCCCATCAGACACAATGCTTTGCAAAGAAGCCGCAGCTATCACGCGGCGAAAGAAATCAGCCGCTATCTTGACGACTACTATATCGACGGCATACTGGGTTTAATCCCCGTGGCGGGCGATGTGGTTTCACAAAGCTTCCACGCCGTGTTTCTGTATTTGGCGGCGGTGAAACTGCGTTCGGCCAGATTGACTGTGGTTGTGCTGTTCAACAGCCTGATGGACATCTTGATCGGCCTGATTCCTTTTTTGGGCGACGTGCTGGACTTTATCAATAAGTCGCACAAGCGCAATTTTGCCCTGATTGAAGGTTTCGCCTTGGGCGACAAAGCCGTGATCAGCCAAGTAAACCGCAGAGCGGCGATGGCGGCAGTGGGCATTTTGCTGCTGTTGGCGTGCATCGTGTTGCTGCTGAAATGGTCGTGGGCATTGATGGTATGGCTTTACCATTGGCTGCCGACGCTTTTTGCTTGACAGCGGTAACGGAAAACAGGCATCGGATTGCCGCTTTTTCCTTGCGCTAAACGCGCAGGCGAAGATGAAATATGCTTTTTTGATGATATAAAGCAGAAATTAAGAAACTTGTCGGCATATAGGCCGTCTGAATAGGTTTTCAGACGGCCTGTTGTGTTGTCGGAAACAACGCTTAGCACAATAAATCCACCGCTCCGCCGACGAACAAACACAAATGTTTGGCGGCTGAGTATAGTTAAACGGTTTATATCCGCAACTGAAAGGCAGTAAGGTTCTGTTTCAGACGGCATATCCGCCGCACGGTGCGTTTCCGACATACAGCCTGTCAAACCGGCTGCCTGATTTTCCGAAAGTCTTGCTTATGAAAAAAATCACCACTGCTTTAGCTGCCGCAGGATGCGCTGCGGTATTGTCCGGCTGCCAGATGATGAGCGCCCAAACAAAACCTGCCGCCACCATCACGACGGCCGATTCGGTTAAAGATGTTACTGCGGTTACCGAAGTATTTTCAGACGGCCAGAAAATTACGGCCGCTGTGGTGCACTACGATCAAGCGGTAAGCAATGAATCGCTCGATACCGAAGATTTTGCCGTAGCGGGCCGCACGGTTACGAAAGTATACGGCAACGATGCGCCCGTAACGGCTTCCGATGCCAAAGACGGCAAATTTGTGGTGGTGGAGCTGTCTAAAAACGACGAAGACGCCGTGGCCTTCGGCGTTGAAGGGCGCGACATCATCCGCCGCCGCCCCGAACTGAAAGTCACGCAAACGGGCGACGTGGCCGGCACAACAGGCCAAACGATTATTCCCGACGGCAAAGAAAGAGAATCTAAAGAAGCCGTGAATCTGGTGGTAGACGATTTCAAACAAGCCCAATTTGCCGATCCGCAAACCGGCATTTCGCTTAACTACAATCTTTTCGTGCCGAAAAACTACGACCCGAAAAAGTCTTATCCGCTGGTGTTGTTTCTCCACGATGCGCGCGTAACGGGCAAAGACGTGAAAAACACCCTGAAACAGGGTTTGGGCGCGGTGGTTTGGGCCGGCCCCGAATCGCAGGCCAAACACGAAGCCTTTGTCTTGGCACCGCAGTTCGGCTATAAAATCATCAACGACAAATTGCAAGCCACCAAAGATTTGGATACGGTGGTCAACCTGATCAAACACCTTCAAACCCAATACAGCATAGATCCTTCCCGCCTTTATGCCACGGGCCAATCCAGCGGCGGCATGATGGAAATGGCGATGAACATCAAATACCCCGACTTTTTTGCCGCTTCCTACATCGTAGCTGCGCAATGGGATGCCGCCAAAGTAGCACCGATGGCCAAAAACAAAATGTGGATTATGGTGGCCGAAGGTGATGAAAAAGCCTATTCGGGCATGAACGCCGTTACCGCGGCACTGGAGAAAAACGGTGCCAAAGTAGCGCGTAACATGTGGAGCGGCTTGGCAAACGCCGCCGAGCTTGATGCCGAAGTCAAAGCCATGCGCAGCCAAAACGCCAATATCCATTACACCGTTTTGCAAAAAGGCACGGTTGTGCCCGCCGGCCAAACCGACAACACCCATGCCAACCATGTTCATACTTGGCGCATCGCCTACACCGTGGAAGGCATCCGCGATTGGCTGTTTGAACAGCGCAAGCCATAAACAGGCAGCAAGAAACCTTTGCCAAACCTTCAGGTTCAGGGCGTAGCTGTGCGGCGCGTGCAGACATCATACAGATAGGCAAACGGGCGCACCGCAAACGAAGGGGTTGGCAAAGGTCTCGACAGCAAATAAGCAGGCCGTCTGAATACTTTCAGACGGCCTGAAGCCTTTGTAAAACCGGATCAAACCGGGTAGATCATATCAGCATTTAAATCAGCGGTAAGCCTCGATGCTGACATCCTCGCCGGCGGCGGCAGTTAACGCCTGATTGAGCACGGCAAAAAATTCGCTGCCGTCGCGCGTAGCCACCCATTGCCCGCCTTGTTCGGAAAAATGATAACCGCCGCTTTTCGCCGCGATCCACAGTTCCTGATTGGGGGTGTGGCGGTTTACGATAATCTGTGTGCCGTCATCGGCTTCGATGGTGAGCACATTACCGTTCAGACGGCAGTCGAAATCCCAGCCGCCTTCGTCGATTTGATCTTCTATATGGGTAAATAAAGCATCGGAATGCTGTAAAAATTCGCTTTCTGTCATGATGGCTTTGTGCATTGGCGCGTTTTTGTTTAAGATACCGAATCTTGCCACATTCGCCCGTGCGATGAAAGAATTATCATGAAACCAGCCCTGTTTTTGTTGTCGGCCGCCCTATTTCTCGGCGGCTGCGGCTACAAAGGTGATTTATACCTGCCCAAAGAAGGCGACAAAGCCCGCTTCGGCGTGATACAGACCGGCCTGCAATTTGAAACTAAAGAATCTACCGCTCCCACACAATAATCATGACCCTACACTGCGAAAACATTCCGCTTACCCGCTTGGCCGATGAATTCGGCACCCCTCTTTATGTATACAGCCAATCGGCACTCACCGAAGCCTTCCAAGCCTACACCGAAGCCTTTTCAACGCTGCGCCCGCTGATCTGCTACGCCGTCAAAGCCAACGGCAACCTGAGCATACTCAAACATTTCGCCTCGCTCGGCAGCGGCTTCGACATCGTATCCGGCGGCGAACTCGCCCGCGTACTGGCTGCCGGCGGCGATGCCGGCAAAACCATTTTTTCGGGCGTGGGCAAAAGTGAAGCCGAAATCGAATTTGCATTGAATGCCGGCGTATTGTGCTTCAATGTAGAAAGCCTGCCCGAACTCGACCGCATTCAGGCCGTAGCCGAACGCTTGGGCAAAACCGCCCCCGTTTCGCTGCGCATCAACCCCGATGTCGATGCCAAAACGCATCCTTATATTTCCACCGGCCTCAAATCCAACAAGTTCGGCATTGCCTATGCCGATGCTTTGGCAGCTTACCGTTATGCCGCAGGATTAGGCCGTCTGAAAATCGTCGGCATCGACTGCCACATCGGTTCGCAACTCACCGATTTAAGCCCGCTTGTCGAAGCCTGCGAACGCATTTTGCTGCTGGTTGACCGGCTCTCCGAAGAAGGCATCACGCTCGAACACATCGATTTGGGCGGCGGCGTAGGCATTGTGTACGACAACGAAACCGTCCCCGACTTAAAAGCCTATGCAGAAGCCGTCGGCAAACTCATGAACGGCCGCCCGCTCAAACTGATACTCGAACCCGGCCGCAGCTTGGTCGGCAACGCAGGCACGCTGCTGACCCGTGTCGAATTTGTCAAACAAGGCGAAGAAAAGAATTTCGTCATCGTCGATGCCGCCATGAACGATCTTATGCGGCCTGCCCTTTACGAAGCCTACCACCATATCGAGGCGGTCGAACCCGGCAACGAAGCACCGTTCACGGCCGATGTCGTCGGCCCGGTGTGCGAAACCGGCGATTTTCTCGGCAAAAACCGCACGCTGGCATGTGCGGCCGGCGACCTGCTGGCCGTGCGCAGTGCCGGTGCTTACGCCAGCAGCATGGCCGGCAACTACAATACCCGCAACCGCGCCGCCGAAGTGCTGGTCAACGGCTCGGAAGCCAAACTCGTCCGCCGCCGCGAAACCGTCGAACAACAGCTCGCCAACGAGCAAGCCTGCCTGTAAGCACGGTTCGGAATTTCTCTCAATCCGCCAACATCCAATCGAGGCCGTCTGAACCGTTTGGAGACCTTCGCCCCCGAATGCGGATGCCGTTCAAAATGCGGCAACACACAACGCACAAATGCGCCGCAAATGGGGGTTTGCAAAGGTTTCAGTTTTTCAGACGGCACCTTTACTTCGTTGCTACAATACGTTTTTCTTTTTTCCAAAGCCGCAGCCATGCGGTTTGAATGTATATATGACGCAGATTTCTTCAAAAAGCTGGCTCTCGGCCGCAAGTGCATATACCGACCGCCGTGCAATCACAATGTTTTTTCTCGGCTTTTCGGCCGGCATGCCGCTGCTGCTGATTTTTTCGAGCCTGTCGCTTTGGTTGCGTGAAGCGGGTGTGGAACGCAATACGGTTACCATGTTCAGTTGGGCGGCTTTGGCTTATTCGTTTAAATTCGTGTGGGCGCCTTTAATTGATTCGCTTCCTCTGCCGCTGTTAACCCGCGGTTTGGGCAAACGGCGCGGCTGGCTGCTGTTGGCACAGTTGATGATCATCGCCGCCATCTGCTGGATGGCCATGGTGAACCCGGTAGGTTCGGCAGCGTTAACGGTAATGGCGGTGGCGGCAGTGTTGCTCGGCTTTTCTTCGGCCACACAAGACGTGGTCATCGACGCCTACCGTATCGAAATAGCGGGAGACGACACAGCCATGCAGTCGGTAACCGCAGCAACTTATAATGCAGGCTATCGGCTGGGCATGATTGTGGCCGGCGCGGGAGCTTTGTTTTTGGCCGCACGGCTCGGTTCGCACGAGCAGGCTTATGTATATTCGGCATGGCAGCAAACCTATTTGATTATGGCAGCCGTTATGGGTGTGGGCGTGTTAACCACACTGTTGATACGCGAGCCTGAATCGTCGGCACGGCACACGGCTTCCCGCCCCGCTGCCGACAATTTGCGCCTGCTGTTGCTGTTTGTGCTGTCGGTGGCGGCATTTGTGGCGGCATTCTCCCAGCTGGGCACGGTAATGCCGAAAGGCGGCAGCCCGTTGTCGAGCCTGCTGATTGAAGCATTCAGGCTGCTCACATCAACACTGGCGGCTCTAGCCGTCGGCACCGTTACCGTAAAAAGCTGTTTGGTGCCGAAACAGTTGGCGGTAGATACTTGGGTACACCCGGTAACGGATTTTTTCCAACGCTACGGAAAATCGGCCTTGCTGCTGCTGGCATTAATCGGGGTGTACCGTATTTCGGATATCGTAGCCGGTGTGATTTCCAATGTGTTTTACCAAGACATGGGCTTCAGCAAAGAAGAAATTGCCGCCGCAGTTAAAACATTCGGTGTGTTCATGGCGGTAGCGGGCGGTTTTTTGGGCGGTTTTTTGGCACAAAAATTCCCATTGATGAAAATGATGATGGCCGGTGCGGTGCTTGCCGCACTTACCAATCTGATGTTTGTGGCTTTGGCCTACCGCGGGCATGATGTGGTATTTATGTATTTGGCGGTCGGCTTCGACAATCTCGCCGCAGGATTGGCCGGTGCGGTGTTTGTGGCATTTTTATCGGCACTTACCGATATCCGTTTCACCGCCGTTCAATACGCTATTTTCAGCTCGCTGATGACGCTGCTGCCCAAAACGCTGGGCGGTTATTCCGGTGCAATGGTCGACAGCATCGGCTACCCGGGCTTTTTCACCCTAACCGCCTTGATGGGCGTGCCGGTATTGCTGTTGGTATATTGGGCAGAAAAACAACTGTTCGCCAAAAAAGCACACCCCGATAACGGGGCCGTCTGAAAAACATGAGGGCGGATTGTCTTCCCTGTCAAACCGCCCTATAATCATCGGTTTTGCGCGCAGCCGACCGTATTTCCCCAAGCCGCAACACATTTCTTTTTTGCATATTTTTTTATCTTTATGCGCATCAAGAAATGATTTTTGCATACGGCACTCCGAGCCGGACGCAGCGCATACTCTCAATTATTATAATTTTGCAGCACAGCAAATACTGTTTACACATCAACACACACACCGCCCAAAGCGGGCAAACAGGCGTTATGTCAAATGAACTTAACTTGCTAAGGCGCAGCAACGCCCCGGCAAGTTAAATTTATTTGCGCTATGCGGCCGTTACTGCATTGCCGAATGCTCCGCACGGGTTGAATATGGGATTTATGGAAGCGTTTGTTTCATCTACTTTCAGCATAGCCGCCACCGAAATCGGCGACAAAACACAACTGCTGGCCTTGTTGCTTGCTTCGCGTTTTTCCCAGAAAAACGCTGTTGTGGCGGGCATATTCATGGCCACGCTGCTGAATCATATTTTATCTACCGTTTTGGGCATTTGGCTTGCTCAAACCCTTTCTCCCCAAACAGTCAAATGGATCGTCGGCCTGAGTTTTATCGTGATGGGCTTATGGCTGCTTCTGCCCGGCAAAATAAATGCTTTAAACGAACGCTGGCTGAAATACGGCGCATTCGGAGCCACCGCCATTTTGTTTTTCATTGCCGAAATCGGCGATAAAACACAAGTTGCCACCATAGTGATGGCGGTGAAATACCAAGAAATGTTTTGGGTAATCACCGGCAGCGTACTCGGCCTGTTGCTCGCCAACGTGCCGATCGTTTATTTCGGAGAAGCCTTAATCAAACGCATCCCCGCCCAAATCTTGCGCATGGGTGCATCTGCCGCTTTCTGTATACTCGGCGTCTTAACCCTGCTTGGCGGCGGCATTGCTTTACAGTAGCCGCAGTCAGCCATGTTTTCCGTTTTATTCCGCCATTCCGATTTTATCGCCATCAACAAACCGGCCGATATGTCTGTACATCAGGATCAAGATTCAGACGGCCTCACCCGCCAACTGGCCGCACAACTGAATGTAGAACGCGTTTGGTTGACGCACCGCTTGGACAAACCCACCAGCGGCGTGCTGCTGCTGGCTTTAAAAGAAGCTGCCGCATCGGTGCTGGCACGGCAGTTTGCCGAACGCAAAATGCACAAAACCTATATCGCCCTAAGTGACCGCAAGCCGCTAAAAAAGCAAGGCCGCATTAAAGGCGGTATGGAAAAATCCCGACGCGGCACATGGAAACTCACCCGTTCAAACGATCACCCCGCCGTTACCGATTTTTGCAGCCGCAGTGCCGTGCCCGGTATCAGGCTGTTTGAACTGCACCCGCAAACCGGCCGCACACACCAACTCCGCGTTGCGCTCAAAAGCATAGGCAGCCCGATTTTGGGCGACACCCTGTACGGCGGTACGCCGGCTCCGCGCCTGTTTCTTCACGCCCTAAATCTGCGCTTCAACTATCAAGGCGAAGATTTCGACATTACCGCACCAACCGATGAAATGTGGCTGCCTTATTTTTCAGACGGCCTGCAACCTTTGTAAACCTCTCCCTGTGCCGGCAATGCTCTTTGTTCACAAAAGCGGCGGTTGAGATATTGGATTCGGATGCCGTAAAACTTGAGCTGAGGCGTATCAACACCGCAGTAAAAATTAAGTTAGCCGACTATATATCTTCCCTACGACAGCATTTCCGTTTCTCCTGCCAACCGCCCGGTTTATACGAACAACCACTCATCCTAGCTTTCTACACTCTCCGTAACTTTTTTTCATTTGTTAAACAATGATTGAAATTAATTTTCAAACTGCTAATTTTCGGCTAAATTTTTTCCTCTAGAATCCCCTCCCTATCGGTAACGGGTATTTTTCTTCCGTTTCCAATCCGTCTTATCTCTCCTGAAAAAAATATAAAAAAATGCCTAGATGGCAAATAAATCAATGATTCGGCTACGCCGTTCAATCTCGAAATAAAAAATATTAAAAATCGCAAAGTCATATTAGGGCTGCAGACGTGCTTTAACCCGCCTTCTGCAACAAACTCTGCTCCACACAATAAAAGTAATTTATTTTCATAAAGCATTTTATTCAATCCAATAAAGTAGCTTTATTAGAATAATCGATAATTTTTATCTGATAGCCGTCATACAAGCAGCAACAATATGCTGCAAACGAAACGGCAAGGCTGTCGAGATGATTTCAAGCTGTATTTTTTAACACCACACACACAAGAGAGGTATGACATGATCGACACATCTTCTTATCAAGTTATTTTTGAAAACAACAAACGCTGGGCCGATAAAAAGAAACAGCAAGATCCCCGATATTTTGAAAAACTGGCCGAAACCCAAATGCCGGAATATCTCTATATCGGCTGTTCCGACAGCCGCGTGGCCGCAGAAGAACTGATGGGTTTGGACCCGGGCAAGGTTTTCGTGCACCGCAACGTAGCCAACCTGGTAAACGGCATCGACTTAAATGCTTCTTCCGCCATCCAATACGCCGTTACCCATCTCAAAGTAAAGCACATTATCGTTTGCGGTCACTATAACTGCGGCGGCGTGCGTGCCGCCATGCTGCCGCAAGACTACGGCCTGATGAACCCGTGGCTGCGAAGCATCCGCGATGTGTACCGTATCCATCAGGAAGAGTTGGATCAGATTGAAAACGAAGACGAACGCTACGACCGCTTGGTTGAGTTGAATATTCAAGAGCAATGTCTCAACGTCATCAAAATGCCTTGCGTGCAGGAACGTTATGCCGAAGGCGGGCTGCCTACCGTGCACGGCTGGGTGTTTGATCTGCGTACAGGCCGTCTGAAAGATTTGAGCATCGATTTGACTTCGATTGTGAACGACATCCACAAAATCTACGACCTTACCGATTCCAAATGGGCAGTCAATGCAGAATTGCCCAACACCAAAAAAGTAGCCAACGGTTAACCGCCGCCGCACACATCAGGAGTATTAATTAAATGAATCATCTTCAACAACAAGGTATCGGCGGCCTGTTCAAATCGAATTTTGCTGCCGGTTTGGTTGTATTTCTTGTGGCTCTGCCCTTGTGTCTCGGTATTGCCTTGGCTTCGGGCGCGCCTCCCTTATCGGGGATTATTTCCGGCATTGTCGGCGGCATCGTCGTCGGTTTTTTGAGCACATCCCATATCAGCGTTTCCGGCCCCGCCGCAGGCTTGGCGGCCATTATTTTGGCTGCCGTTACCCAGCTCGGCTCGTTTGAACTGTTTCTGTGCGCCGCTTTGGTGGCCGGTATTTTCCAGCTTGCCTTAGGCTTTTTACGCGCAGGCAGTATCGCCGAATATATTCCCGCATCGGTCATCGAAGGCATGCTTGCCGGCATCGGCATCATTATTATCGCCAAACAGCTGCCCTATGCTTTCGGAAGCGGCACAAGCAGCTTGGGCTTGGATATGTTCAACCACATCCACACCGGCTCACTCATCGTTGCCGCCGTTTCAATGTTCATTCTCATCGGCTGGGACAAAGTTCCCGCTCTGAAAAACATCAAAGTGCTGCCCGCAGCCTTGATCGCCGTTGCCGCCGGTATCGCCATGAACGAAGCCTTTATTGCCGCAGGCAGCAGTTTGGCTATTCCCGCCGGTCAGTTGGTTCAGCTGCCCATTCCCCAAACCGCCGAAGACTTTGCCAATCTGATTACCTTTCCCGATTTTTCGGGCTTCGGCAACAGCTATGTATGGATTACCGGCATCACCATCGCCATCGTTGCCTCTATCGAAACGCTCTTATGTATTGAAGCTTCCGACCGCTTGGACGTGCGCCGCCGCATTACCGATACCAACCAAGAATTACGCGCACAAGGCATAGGCAACATCGCCTGCTCGCTCATCGGCGGCCTGCCCATGACTTCGGTGATCGTGCGCTCTTCGGCCAATGCAGGCGCAGGTGCGACGCATAAACTCTCTACCATCATCCACGGCCTTTTATTGCTGGTATGCGTGCTGCTGATTCCGGTATTGCTGAATAAAATCCCGCTCGCCACACTGGCCGCCGTGCTGCTGCTGGTAGGCTACAAGCTGGCCAAACCCGCCACCATCATGCATTTCTGGCACAAAGGGCTGTATCAGTTTATCCCCTTTATGGCCACCATGATTGCTGTGGTTTCACTAGACCTGCTTAAAGGCGTGGGCATCGGTTTGGCCATCAGCGTATTCTTTATCTTGCAGGCCAATATGAAACGGGCCTACTACCTCAACCGCGAAGAGCTGGCCAATGCCGACGAAATAACGCTCGATTTAGCCGAGGAAGTATCGTTTCTCAACAAAGCGGCGATTAAGAAAACCCTGAAAAACGTGCGCCCGCATTCAAAAATCACGATTAATGCCGAGCGTTCCTCATACATTGCCAGCGACGTATTGGAGCTGATTGAGGATTTTGCCAACATCTTCGCTAAAGAACACAACATCGATGTGATTTTGAAAGGGTTTAAACCGCAATACGACGAAGAAGGCAATAATTACAGCACCCATGTGCGCGTAGCCCATAAGAGTACGATTTAGGCTGCTCAACAACGGCCTGCATTTCAGGCCGAAACCTAATACCTTTGTATAGCCAAGCCAGCGGGCAACATACAACACAGAAATGCGCCGCAAATGGCGATTGGCAAAGGTATAGGCCGTCTGAAAAAAGCACCGCATGCAACACTTTATTTCCAGTGCTGCATGCGGTGCTTTTTTCAGACGGCCTGTATTGCCGAAACAGAATTAAGCCACGCCTTTGGGATTGGGGCCGTATTCGTTGGTGCCCGGTTGGCTGTCTTGGCAGGCCCAGTAGATCAATACGATGGCGCCGATAACGGGAATGAAGCTCAGCAGCAGCCACCAACCGCTGCGGCCGATGTCGTGCAGGCGGCGGATACTGACGCCGATGCTGGGCAGAAGCACTGCCAGCGTGTACAGCCATGCAAAGATATTGGTGCCCAGCAAGCTGTCTAAAGTTGAAAAAATAATAGAGGCAATAATGTTGAATAAGGTGAACATCCAGTATTCTTGGCGGCGCGAACGTCCGTTAAAAACCGCATATTTCTTTAATACTTCCAAATACCAATTCATCGTTATCTTCCTATGTTATTAAGGTTTGTTGAGCGGAAACTACCGATTGTTCAAGCACAATCGCCGCGATTATAACAAACCTATCCACAAACCATCATTTTTATTAATTATTTATCAAAAGGTTGTGATGACATCTGGATTTTATTCATCATGCTTGGAAAGATATCCGATGCGCCCCAGTGTGAGCCTGTCCAGCCCTGCCAAATCTTGGCGGGTTTCAACCGACTCAAAGCCGTTTTGTTCAAATATCGCTCTTACTGCCGCGCCCTGATCGTAACCGTGCTCTATCATTAACATGCCGCCCGGTTTCAGATACATGCCTGCGCCTGCCGCCAAAATGCGGATACAGCTGAGGCCGTCTGAAAAATCGGTAAGCGCGGTTTGCGGCTCGAAACGCAAATCGCCTTGATGCAAATGCCGGTCTTCCGCTTCGATGTAGGGCGGATTGGAAACCACAATATCGTAAGCATGGTATTCAGACGACCTGCCCGCTTCAAACCACGAGCCGACGGCCCATTCGATGTCCGCCCCCAGCCTTCGCGCATTGTGTTCGGCGGTGTTCAGTGCCTGCGGGCTGATATCGGAAGCGCGCACGGCAGCATCCGGCCTTTCCAATGCCACAGTAACGGCAATTGCGCCGCTGCCGGTGCCCAAATCCCACACCTTTCCGCCCTGCGGCAGATACTCCAGCACGGCCTCGACCAAATGCTCGGTTTCGGGGCGGGGAATCAGCACATGCGGGTTAACATGAAACAAACGGCCGTAAAACTCGCGGCTGCCTAAAATATAAGCCATCGGCTCGCCCTTGCAGCGGCGTTCGGCAAGCGCATCCAATGTTTGTAGGGTTGAGGCATCCAGCACATCGCTTCCGCGCGTAACCAACTGGGCGCGGGTCAGGCCGGTGCAGTGTTGCAACAGCATCCGCGCTTCGAGTTTGGGCAGCGGGCAGCGATTCAGCCACCCCGTGATGGTTTGAGACATTTCAGACGGCCTGTATTAAGGTTGGAAGGCTGATATTATAAAGAAACACAATAAGGCCGTCTGAAAAGAAATCCGATAAACATTGCAGGGCAGGCATATCCCCACCCGCCTTTATTCACACGATGAAATATGCAGCGGCAGACAAATGGCAATCGGGCGACACATAACGGCATGTAGGGCGGGCAAAGATGCCCGCCCTACATATAAGCAGGCCGTCTGAAATAGGCGAGGCTTTGCCTATCTGCGGCATATTTCTGTATTGTGCGCCGCCCGCCCGCTTAGCCTTGCATTGGATAGTCTGCGCCCGCAAAAATCTCATACTTCTTTAACGCCACATGAAAAAAGCCTTTTTTAATCTGTTCGTTCAGCTTAACCGCCCTGCCCGCTACGGATATTCAGCGTTTCATCTCCGCTTTCATCGCGCGGATGCTCGCCTCACGGTCGCGGATATCGCGTTCCAAACGGGCGATTTTGGCCTGCTCCCCTTTTTTGCGCGCTACCGCCAACTGAGCCTGAGCACGGGTTAACGCCGTTTGCTCGGAGCGGATTTCGTTTTGCAGAATCTGATGGCGCGACATCTGCTGTTGCGCCGGCGCAGTAGTCACTTTCGGCACAACAATCACCGGCCTGCGCGCCGCTTTGGCCTTTTGATTTCGCAGCTTGATTTCCATAGAAGGATTGGCGGCATCGGCCGTGTTCGTTACCGAAGTAACAGGCGCATTCGGGTCGATTTTAATATCATCGTAAGCATCGGTTTTTTCAACAGGCCAAATCGTTTCGATTTGGTTCTGCTCCGTTTTCGGTGCCGCTCCCGCATCCGAAGGAACCGTTTGCTCTTCGGTATCGTTGGGCGGAGCAGCAAGATTGCCGCCGTCCATTTTGGAAGGATTGCAGCTGCTGTTGATTTTTTCAGACGAATAAACCGCCCGCCCACCATCTTTACAGATATAGGTAACGGCATGGGCGGGAAAGGCGGTTAAGCCCGGCGCAAGCAGGGCGCAGTAAAAACAAGCTTTCATGAATGGCAAGTAATGCGATGGAAAAATAGGGAGAATTATACCCACAATGTATGTAAATGTAGGTTTGAAGAATGAAACCGCCACCATAACCGGATAATTCGGCTTGAACAACAATAGGCCGTCTGAACAGAATATTTCAGACGGCTTGGGGAGTTGAGATGCTAACGGCGTGTGCGTATGGCACGGAAATGACACTTGGAGTTGGGCTTGATGGAGATATAAACGGCAGTAGGTCGGATGCAAGTATCCTATCTACGCTTGCTACTCGTCATCCGCAACACCGGCGCATACGGCAGCAGCATGACCAGCAACTACAACACCCGCAACCGCGCCACCGAAGTATTGGTAAACGGCGCAGAAGCCAAACTCATCCGCCGCCGCGAAACCATCGAGCAGCAACTTGCCAACGAGCAAGCCTGTTTATAACGGATACGGTCATAGCGTTTTAAATCGTTGAGATGTGATAAGGCCGTCTGAAAATGAATTGCCCCGAGTTTAGGGAGTGGTTTATTTTCAGACGGCCTTTTTTCTTTTCAAGGCTTCATCAATACATCAGTAGGGTGTGTGGCGCAAAGCCACGCACGCGGTTTTGGTTCAGATAAGCAAACAACGCGTGCGTGCCAAAGGCACACACTCCACACACAAGCATAGATTTATATAAAATACAGATAGTTACTAATCATTTAGACTCAGAATTTGGCAATGAAACTCTATGTATCTTTCCAGTCTGACAATCTTCAACTTCGATCAACGGCAAATCATCATCCTCAACGCTGATACTTGCAAACTGTGGCGAAAATAACTCCCTTCCTTTCAAATCTAAAATACCGTAACAAGTCTTCCCATTGACCGTACGCTCAGTTTTTATGATTAGATTATGCAATTTGCTGTAATAAAAGAAATAACTCAAATGTTTATATTCTCTTATTACCATATCGGTCGGGGTCAACAACCATTTTCCGTCAAAGTCAATTAAGCCACGGGTTTCTATATCTTCAATATTATGGATAAAAGAAACGATAGCTGTTCCATTTTCAGCCCAAGAAATATTTAATCTATCTTGAGGCAACTGGGTTTCTTTAGAGATTTTTTGTAAGATTAAATCCGTTTTCTCCAAGTCAGGAATAGTTAATTTTCCATTTGAATGAGCCCCCAAAGAGAGTAGAGACAAAATAATCATTAACCAATTTTTCATTATGATTTTCTTTCAGAAAGTTAATAAATTCATTATTTAATACTATTCTGTCTC